>NZ_JBBYHU010000017.1:0-71081 GCF_038289905.1 Flavobacterium flavipallidum
TATTCTACTAAAAAATCAGGCAGCATAAATTTTAAAAGTTCTATAGAAGTCATCAATAATTCTTATAAAGACAAAGTTCTTCTTTTTTTTTAAATATTTGCCCCCAGGTTTTGAGATTGATCCTATATTTTTGGTACTAGATAAGGTTTATAAAACTATGAGTAAAGAAAAATTAGTGGATATGACCCGCGGAGCGATTACTCCGCAGATTATTCATTATACTTTGCCCTTAATTATTGGTAATTTTTTTGTGCTGTCTTACAACGCAGCCGATTCAATAATTGTGGGAAGGTATATTGGGGCTAATGCTTTGGCTGCATTAGGTGCTGCCAGTCCAGTAATGAATATTTTACTTTTTTTAATTATTGGAATTTGCTTGGGAATGTCAGTATTGATGGGACAAAGTTTTGGTGAACAGGATTATTCTAAATTGAAAAGAGTAGTTTCGACTTCCTTTATTGCTGGTGGTGTTTTTACCTTAGTTTTAATTGGTTTTGGATTTGTTTTTTCAAGAGCGATCCTCCTTTTTTTAAATACGCCTTTGGTTATTTTAGATGATGCCACCTCCTATTTACAAATCATTTTTATAGGTTTAGTTTTTACTTTTATCTATCATATTTTTGCTTCTACTTTGAGAAGTATGGGGAATTCTAAAGCTTCGCTCTATTTTTTGATACTTTCAGCATTGTTAAATGTTGTTATGGATTATGTTTTTGTAGTGGAGTGGCATAAAGGAATTCAAGGTGCTGCCTGGGCAACGGTACTAGCAGAAGCAATAGCAGCATTATTTTGTATTCTTTATGTTCGATTTCGGATTCCAATTTTACGTTTTAAATCAAAGGATTTTGTTTTTGATAAAGATTTGTTGCGAACAATCGTTAGTTATAGTTCAGTGGCAGCTATGCAACAAATTACGTTGCATTTAGGCAAGTTTTTAATACAAGGTGCGGTAAATCCATTAGGTGTGGTTGCTATTGCTGCTTTTAATGCAGTGACCCGAATTGATGATTTTGTGATGGTTGTCCAACAAAATATTGCGCATGGGACTACTGGGTTTATAGCTCAAAATAATGGTAAAAGAAATTTTGCCCGAATAAGGAGAGGTTTTCGCGTAGGTTTCAAAATGGAAGTTCTGTATTCCGTTTTGGCAATGGGAGTAGTTTTGTTTTTTTCAAAAGAACTTATTTCGTTGTTTGTAGGTGAAGGAGCCAACGGTATTATTCATGAAGGTATGAAATATTTAAAAGTGATGGTGTTGCTTTATGTGCTTCCAGGAATTACGAATGTAATTCAGGGGTATTTTAGGGGGTTAGGGATGATGAAAATTACTTTGAATGCTACCTTTTCACAAATGTTAGGGAGAGTAATTGCAGCTTATATTTTAGCTCCTTATTTTGGAATTGAAGGTATCGCCTTGGCTTGTTTGGTAGGGTGGATTTGTATGTTGTCTTATGAATATCCTTTGTTTTATAAAAGATGGAAATCGATAGAATAATTTTTCTATAGTTTCCGGTTTTGCGTTATGGATTGCTTCGTCAGTTCACTTCGCTCGTGTGAAGCGGCATCCTTTTTATTTTGTCTTTCAACATTTTTTGAATTTGACAAAATAAAAAGATATAGCGGAAAGCCCGACCCGAAGGGAACGCCATAAAAAAAGAGTTTAACAAGACTGCTAAACTCTTTCTCAAATATATTTTGGTTGAAGATTATTCTTCGTTTTCTTCCATAGTGTGATATACGTTCATTACGTCATCATCTTCTTCGATTTTCTCGATTAATTTTTCAACATCAGCAACTTGATCTGCATTTAGTTTTTTAGTAATCTGAGGGATTCTTTCAAAACCTGAAGAAAGAATATCGATACCTCTGTTCTCTAATTCTTTTTGGATAGTTCCAAAGCTGTTGAAAGGCGCATAGATTAAAATTCCGTCTTCGTCTTCAAAAACTTCTTCAGCACCAAAATCAATAAATTCTAATTCTAATTCTTCCGCATCTAAACCTTCTTTTGGAATACGGAAGTTACAAGTGTGGTCAAACATGAATTCTACCGAACCCTGAGTTCCCATCGTTCCGTTGCATTTGTTGAAATAGCTACGAATATTCGCTACAGTTCTGTTGTTGTTGTCAGAAGCTGTTTCAATCAAGATAGCGATTCCGTGAGGTGCATATCCTTCGAATAATATTTCTTTATAGTTAGCAGTGTCTTTGTTAGAAGCATTTTTAATAGCACGCTCTACGTTGTCTTTAGGCATGTTTGCTGCCTTAGCATTTTGGATAACGGCTCTTAATCTAGAGTTGGTTTCAGGATTTGGACCGCCTTCTTTTACGGCCATAACGATATCTTTACCAATTCTGGTGAACGTTTTGGCCATAGCAGCCCAACGTTTCATTTTTCTTCCTTTTCTAAATTCAAATGCTCTTCCCATTATTTGTGTTTTTCTTCTGAATTTTTATACAAAAATAATTTATCTAAATACTTAAAACAAATTAAAAACATTATTTTTTTAAAGTATATTTTATGAATTATTAGTAATATTTTTTTTATAATTGCATAAAAAAATCCGATGAGAAAAAAATTACAATCACTTTTATTTTTAACAGTTGTTTCTGTTCTTTTTGCAAGTTGTGCAAGTATTTTAAATCCAGTAAATCAAAAGGTTACTGTGGTTAACAAGTTTCCTAAATCACAAGTATTTGTTGACGGAGTCTCACAAGGAGAAGGAATGAATGTTGTTTCGAAAGTGAAAAGAGATGGTTATGTTAAGCAAATAAAAATTACTAGTGAAGGATATAAGCCTGTCTATAAAGTATTTTATCAAACAAAAAAATCACCTTTTTATATCATGTCTTGGATTCCATTTGGTATTTTAATCTATCCTCCATTTTTGGATGGACATGTAAAATCATATGATTATAAGAAAGAGTTGGTTGTAGATGAGAAACCATTGGCCATTTCAAGAAGAAATGAAGATGATAAATTTGTTTATTTAAAGAATACTTCATTTGATGTTAAAAAAGAAGATTTAAAAATTAAGAGAATTAAAAGTAAAAATTATAATAAAACAAATGATAAATCAAAACAGATAGGAGGAATCGATGAAGATGTAAAATTTGATAACTCAATTTTTTCTGAAGCAGTTCAAACTATTTTGAATGAAAATAATTATTCTGATAATTCTAATACAGTTTTTAAAAATAAATCTAACACATTGTATATAAGTGCAAATATTTCAAAAATTGAATTTGATAATCTTTATGCTTACCATATGTATAGAGAAGTAGGATGGCTTGTAACAAAGGCAGAAATTGAATGGGAAATTTTTGATTTATATGATCAGTCGAAATTCAAGAAAAAATTTACAGCTAAGTCCGGTGAATTTGTAATTGATAAAAAAGAAAGTATTAAAGAGAGTGTTGAAAATGCTATCGAACAATCTTTTTACAATTTTATGAATGAATCAGAAGTTAAAAAAATTATTAAAAAGGATAAAGAGGAAAAAATACACTTTGACTATTTGACTCTGCAGACAGATCAAAAAGTAAATAATATAGAAGATGCATTATCTTCTTCTGTTACAATTAAAAGGGAAAAAAGTCATGGAAGTGGTTGCGTTGTTTCTAAAGATGGTTATATTGTAACAAATTTTCATGTCGTTTCGGGTAGCGAAAAAATAACAGTTCTTGATAGTAATGGAAAAGAGTTTGAGGCAAAATTAATTAGAAAAAATGAACAACTTGATTTGGCATTAATAAAAGTAGACGCAACATTTAAAAGCTCTTTTAGTCTTAATGATAATAAGTATATGGTAGGTGACGATATTTTTGTAATTGGTACTCCAGCATCAACAGAGTTAGGTCAAACTCTTACCAAAGGAATTGTTTCAGGAACAAGAAAGAATGAAAACAATATTTATATTCAGATTGATGCAAGTGTTAATCCTGGAAATAGTGGAGGTGCATTGGTTAAAAAAAGTGGTGAATTTATAGGGATAGTAAATTCAAAATTGGCTGGTTTAGGATATGAAGGACTTGGTTTTTCAATACCTATTCAGAAAATAAAAGAAGGATTATTCTTAAATTGATAATGCTTTAATAAAATTTGAACACTAAAAAAAATATTTTTGAAAAAAGGAAAAAAGCGCTAAATTTTATAAAATTTAGTGCTTTTTTGTATAAATTGTAGTTTTAGTTCTTATAAAATGGCATTTTTACCACTTTAGCCAAAACATCTTTTTTACGGATTCTGATGAAAATTTCACTATCTGCAGCGCTGTTTTCAGTTGTAACATAACCCATTCCGATTCCTTTTCCTAAAGAAGGTGCCATTGTTCCGGATGTTACAATTCCGATGTTGTTTCCATTAGCATCAACAATTTCGTAATCATGACGTGGAATTGCTTTTTCCTGCATTTCGAAACCAATTAATTTTCGACTAACACCAGCTTCTTTTTGCGCTTTTAAACTGGCTGAATTGGTAAATTCTTTGTTGAATTTGGTAATCCATCCTAAACCAGCTTCAATTGGAGAAGTCGTGTCGTTGATATCGTTTCCATAAAGACAGAATCCCATTTCTAAACGTAAAGTATCACGAGCTGCTAAACCGATCGGTTGGATTCCAAAAGGAGCTCCAGCTTCAAATACTTTGTTCCAAATAGCTTCTGCCTGATCGTTTTTGCAATAAATTTCAAAACCTCCTGCACCGGTATATCCTGTCGCAGAGATAATAACATCATTGAATCCTGCAAAATCTCCTATTTGAAAGTGGTAATATTTAATGGATGCTAAATCTACAGAAGTCAACGATTGTAATGCTTCTACTGCTTTTGGCCCCTGGATGGCTAACAATGAATAATCGTCAGAACGATTGACCATAGTAACACCCAAATCATTGTGAGAGGAAATCCAGTTCCAGTCTTTTTCGATATTTGAAGCATTTACTACTAATAAATATTCTTCGTCTTTGATTTTGTAAACCAATAAATCATCAACGATTCCTCCTTCATTGTTTGGTAAACAAGAATATTGTACACGTCCGTCAGTTAAAACAGCGGCATCATTAGAAGTTACTTTTTGAATCAAGGCCAAAGCATTAGGTCCAGAAAGAAAAAATTCTCCCATGTGTGAAACATCAAAAACGCCAACGGCATTACGAACGGTTTCGTGTTCAGCATTTACTCCTTCGTAAGTAATAGGCATATTGTAGCCAGCAAAAGGTAGCATTTTTGCTCCCAAAGCTTCGTGGATGTGCGTTAGCGCAGTATTTTTCATTATGATTTTTGTGTAAATTTTGATGGCGCTAATTTATCGTTTTTATTTTGAGTGACAAAGATGTAGCCACTAAAGTTAGAAGTTATGAAAGAGATAGTGAAAAGTATAAAAAAATACTAAAAATTTATATTTTCTATTGCTGAAATAAAGTTAACTTAGACTATTCTATTCTAAAGTCATAGTTATGTTTTCAGGTATTTTGCTCGATAAAAAAGAAATTCTAAAGTATTACAAGCCAATAGCCGTAGATACACATAAAGGAATTCAGGGACATGCTTTGCTTATTGGTGGGAGTTATGGCAAAATGGGAGCTGTTTGTCTGTCTTCGAAAGCGGCACTGAAAACAGGCTGCGGATTAGTAACTGCTTTTGTTCCAAAATGTGGTTATGATATTGTCCAAATTTCGATTCCTGAAGTGATGGTTTTGACGGATGAAAAAAGAAAATGTATCTCCAATATCAATTTCGATTTTCAACCCAATGCTATTGGAATTGGCCCCGGAATAGGGCAGGACGAAGTGACTCAAAAGACCTTTTTGAAACTGCTAAGAACCAATAAATCTCCTTTGGTCATTGATGCCGATGCGTTGAATATTTTATCAAAAAACAAAGCATGGTTTCTTCTTTTACCAGCCAGAACGATACTTACGCCTCATCCGAAAGAACTGGAACGATTGATAGGGGAATGGAATTCGGAAGAAGAAAAATTTGAAAAAACCATTTCTTTTTCGTTGCAATATAATGTGATTGTGGTAATGAAAGGAGCACCCACGCATATTGTTGACGGTGAAACGATTTATAAAAACACCACCGGAAATCCAGCCTTAGCAACGGCCGGAAGCGGCGATGTGTTAACTGGAATGATAACGAGTTTGTTGGCACAATCTTATGAAGCTGTGCAGGCTGCTATTTTAGGAGTATATCTGCACGGATTAACGGCTGACATTGCTTTGCCTAAAACCGGATTTCAATCGTTTATAGCATCAGATATTATTGGTCATATTGGTGAAGCTTTTTTGAGTTTGGAATGAAATAGTTAACGTTTTTTATTTTTTATAATTATTTTAAAATTTAGTTTTTAAAGGAGGTTTACTACAGTTACCACTGTTAGCAGAAGGACTAAAGGTCAAAATACTTTTCTAGTGTATTAAGTGTAAAAATTGATTTTTTAAAAATATCATCTAAGATTTCTGTGTAATTACCACTTTCCAAATCAAAATATTTTATTGCTTTTTTACATTCTTTATTTGATTCACTAAAACTGTGCGCAATCAATCCTGACCTCAAGTTTTGAAGATTCCTAAGAAAATCAAACATATCTGGAATTTTCAAATCATTACTTTCAAGAAATTTTTCAAATTTTCCAATTCCTTTTACATTTTGTTCAATATGCAAATTTTTAGTTATTTCTTTTTCATTAATTCTATCAATAGTCAATTTGACAATAGTTAGGGTTTGTTCACAGAATGATTTTATATTATTCTTTGTTATAGAATGTAGAGAAGTGAAAAGATATTTGTCTTTTGTTGAAAGAGGTTTATAAAGATTCCAACCAAATTTGTCTTTCCATTTTTCATTGAACTCTTCATATTTATTTTTAAAAAATAAATCGATAGCTTCGGGTCTTTCTGCCCATTGACCTGCAATCATTGTTTTATAATATGTGCTACTAATATTCATTCCTTCTTGAGGAGCAATATTGTAATGTTTCCAATGAAGCTGTTCTTTATTTGAAAGTATGCATAAGTCTCTTAAAAATACGGGAACATAGTCTCTTTTATTGTTATCTATTTTTAATCGAAAAAACTTTGAACTGACGGAAAAGGAATCAACCTCATATAATTCAGGATGATTATAGTATTTATCAAGGACCTCTTTTTTGAAATAAGTTATTGTAAAATGAATATTATCAGCGTTACATTTTTCATAGATTAATTCCCCATTTTCGTCATAACCAATAATAAAATCTTCATATTTATAATTGTCTAAATCAAAATGGCTTTTTTTTTCAACGTTAGGTTGTATAAAGTTTTTTCCCAATATCCAACTTTGTGTCCTGTCATCAATATTTCTAATTAAATGACTAAATATGTAATTTGTTTCTTTAAATAATTTATCTCCAAATTCAAGTTTCCAAGTGCTTGGAATATCTCTCATAAGTCGCATAAAATCGTAACAAATTACAAAGTGCATTTCTCTAATCGAAATATATTCTTTAAGATATTTTAGTTTAACTTTAATTAAATTGGGTTGAATTATAATTACTTCATCTGTTTCTCCATAATCGTCAACATAGTAGAAAATTCGATTTTGTTTATCACTGCCGGTTTCATAAAGTCTGAAATACAAAACAAATTCCTCTGCAATGTCGATATACGATATAGATTTTTCAATTAGAGAGAAAGATTTATAAAAAAGAAAAGGTTCTAAGCCTTCTTCTGAATATGTTTGATAAGTATTGTCTCCAAATACAGAAGGTTTTCCTTCCCTACCAATGTGAAGCGGCCAATGGTAATCTTGGTTATAAGATTCTAATTGTTTATTTGAAATAAGACAGCAATAAATTCCAGATGAATCATCTTCGTCGTTTTGGCTTTCATATATTTTTACCCAACCATTTTTTTGAACAAAGTTTGTTTTAATTTCTTCAATTTTATCTTCAAGGTTGAAATAATTTTCTTTCATGTTTAACGAGATTTTTTTAAGTCTTTCTGCTAATTTGTATATATCGCTATTTTAATAACATATTCTTTTTTACTAAAATATAAATAAATCTTACAAAACTAGCTGTGTTTTTCTTGTTTTTTGTATAATTTCTCTTAAGGTTTAAAAGACATTAGAATCAAGAAAACAAAAAAAGCTTTAGCCCAATCTTGATTTAGATTTGGCTAAAGCCTTTTGAAAGCTTTAATTTGTAAATCGGGCTAAAGCCCGCCCAATTCATACTTTAAAATAGGTATTAATGAAAAAAATCAGTGTTTATCTGTTTAAATCCGTTTAATCAGCGTTCCAAATCTTTTTAGTACTTCCACACCAATACATCGGCTGTTTTCATGGATTTTGTACCAATGATAATTTCAGCATTGGCAGGCAATTTCATTTCATACATTTTATCCGAATAGTTTACTGCAATTCCAAAACCATCGCGGTATTCGACCATTATTCCTTCCGGATAGTTTTCAATTGTGATATTTTGTTGTTGGTATAGTTTGCTTAGAACCTGTTTCTCCAAATCTCCTTTTTTCGAATCCACGCCAATGTAAGTTACCGTTCCTTTTCCTAATTTACGCGAAATCACAGCGGCAGTTCCGGCATAAAAATCGCCCTGAAAAGTTCCCCAGATTTCAGTTCCTTTGTTTGGTTTTAATAAATCGCCCCAGCTAACCCAATCAAAATCCTGATTGTTGAATTTAATTTTGTCCGGTGATTGTGGCATTAATAAATCATACGATTCAATTTCAGAACCAATTAATTTCCACATGGGTTCGTAGAATTTGGCTTCCCAAAGATGTCCTTTACGGTTTTGAATTCCTGTACGGCAGCTCATTACTAAGTTTCCTCCGTTTTGGGCATAAGCAGTCAATTTGTCAATCATTTGCTGATCAATCATTTGATAAGCAGGAACTAGCAATACGGGATATTTAGAAAAATCAGTGGTATCACGGACAAAATCCACAGGTGCTCCAAAGGATTTCGCCGCCTTGTAATATTTAGTAAAATGATTAAACGTATTCCATTGGTTGGTTTGCTTGTTCAAATCAATTCCCATAACATTATCGGCATTGAACAGAATTCCGGTTTTGCGTTGCAAATAATCTTTTGGTAATGTTGCTTTCGGATTGTATTTTTTTCTCAAAGTCGCTATGTCTTTGATGAATTGGCTGAATTCCTGTCCGCCGGGAGTAGGCGTAACTCCATCAGTACCTACAATTCCGTAGTGAAATTGCTCATAGCCGTATAAAGGCGCACGGTAGCGATAGGTACAGGTAAATTTGCTTCCGCCGGCAAAAACATGCCATAACCAAAGTCGCATAGCTCCCGGTAAGGGTTGCGGATTAATGCTTCCCCAGTTTACCTGTCCCGGTTGCAATTCCATTACCCCATAAGCGCCTTTAAGAGGACGGAAAAAATCATTTGCCATTGCAATTCGGGAATATTCGCCCACACGGTAGCCCTTTGGTCCAATGCCTAAATCACCACCATAAACCATATAGCGTGTGTACGAAACAAAGTCCAGTTCTTTACTCGCTCCTACATAACCCACATCATACATTGGAATATAATTAGAAGTAACCCATTGATCCTGATTCGAATATTTACGGATTTCTTTGGCCTGCTCATCTAAAAAAGTAGCAGTTTCATCATCGGCAAAACGATAATGATCTAATTGCGAATGTAAATTCATTCCCCAAATGCCGTGTTTAGGAATATTGATTTCGTCAAAATTGCTGTAAGTTCCGCTCCAGAAATTATTTCCCCAGGCTTCATTCAATACATCGATGGTTTTGTATTTTTCTTTCAGCCAATTACGAAAACGTTGTGGTGCATCTTGTCCATAATCCAGAAAACGACGTGGTTCATTGTCTAATTGCCAACCTATTATGTTTTTATCTTTACCATATCTTTTGGCTAATTCAGCAATCATTTTCATCGAATAAGAGCGATAATAATTGCTGGAAAAAGTAGCATGCTGGCGTGTTCCATGATCCATTTTAGTACCGTCTTCATTAGTAGCCAATACATCCGGATGCTTGCGCACCAACCAAACCGGAGGCGTTGCAGTCGAAGTACACATAATCACTTTAAGATGGTATTTTTTAGCCAATTCTAAAGATTTGTCTAGCCATGTAAAATCGTATTTGCCTTCTTCGGGTTCGAGTTGTGCCCAGGCAAATTCCCCAAAATGAGTAAATTCAAATCCCATTTTCTCCATGTTTTGGAAATCGCGCTCCCACTGCGAAGGATTCCAATGTTCCGGATAATAATAAACTCCCACCGAAGTTAAATCTTTGGAAGGAAAAAAATGTTCGATTTTTTGCGCTACTATTTCAATATGGAATAGGAGTAGGAAAAATAAATACTTGGTAATTCTTAAAGTGGTTTTGTTGGTCATAATTTTTAACTTAAAAACAATTCAATTAGAGGGATTTAAGATAATCATTTTCTGGTATAAACGCTAAAATTTTTATAAATCGCCGAACGGCTAAACATATGTCTGAGACCAATTCGACCTTCATTTAGTTGTGGATTATGACTGATATCCCATGTGAAAAGTTTAGAAATTTCTTTTCCACTTACATTGAAATACAGTTTTTCGGCGGTTTTAATAATAGTGATTTTATAGATTTCTCCAGTTTTAAAAAGTCCTGTTTCAAGATAGGGATTCGGAATTTCGGTTGTTGTGCTAAAGTTTTCACCAGGCTTTACAGGATATTGTCGTAAACGGATATAATCTTTGTTTGAATCGGTATTATCATTTTCAAAAGAAGCATAGCTAATATGAAAGGCTTTCATGTTGTTGAAATAAGTTTTCATAACTGGGGTTTTTCTTAATTCATTCCATTTCGAAATGTCTTCAACATAAGGAGCAACGCCTGTACCGGTTGCCTGCAGGTATAAAATAGTTGCCCATTGAGTTTTGGTATCGGTTCGGGTAAAATGATATTCGATTTTTAAATCGCCGCTAAACGATTTTTTTGTCCATAAAACAGCATGGTGCGCATCGTTTCTTTCTTCGGGACCGGCATTAAAAAACATTCCTTTAGGAGTGTTTTTTATTTCAGCAAAATGTCCGTCCAAAAACCAATTGGATTCCCAGTTTTTAGTTCCTTTATCTTTTAATTCTAATTGCCAAATAGCAGACTGATTAAGCTTATTGAAAGCTTCATTATCTGTTTTTTGAGCAAAAATCGAAATACTAAATAAGAAGAATAACCATGTTTTGTAATTCATTTATACTTTTTGTTGAAATTTTATACTCTCAATAATCCTCGAAATCCTCTGGCTGCATAATAGGATTCGGCACCGTTGTGATAGATAAAAATAGTGTTATAACGAAAATCGGCAAAAATAGCGCCTCCCAATTTTCTGATTGCTTCTGGAGTTTGAATCCAACTGGATGATTTACTATCAAAATGGCCAAAACTTTGCAAAAAGCGATATTCTTCTTCGTTCAAAAGTGTTATTCCCATTGCTGTTGCAACATCCAATACATTGTTCTTAGGCTTATGTTCTTTTCTGGAATCCAAAGCTTGTTTGTCATAACAAAGACTTCTGCGGCCTTTTGGGCTTTCAGCAGAACAATCGCAGAAAGTATATTCGTTGGTTTCAGAGTTGTAATGAATATCGTCCGGTTCACCTTCTGTTTCTTCCATTTGCAATAAAGACCACAATTTTTCCGGATTAGCTTCCAGTTTTGCTTGGATTTTATTCCAATTTAAATCAGGATGGCGATTTTTGTTTTTTTCGAAGCGGTTTTTTAAAGTATTTAATAAAACTTCCGATTCTGTTGCTGTTATTTCCTTTTTCATAATTTGAAATTTGAGTTGTCAGTCTGAGCCTGTCGAAGACTTTATTAAATGACATTCAATAAACTCAAGTTGGTCGTTGTATTATTACTGAATGGCTAATTTGTTTTTTGTTACATCGAGCGCAGTCGAGATGTAATTATAGTTCTCGACTGCGCTCGAACTGACAGATTGAATCTTTTTATTTATCTCATCTTACAATTCCGTTCGCATAATTCAATAATTTGAGCAATTCGGTTTTGCCTTGTTGCTGATCGTTTGGCTTGGTTAAGCCAATACAAATAACTTTTGCGATAGCTTTTGCTAAAGTTAGAATAGTTTTCAAAAGCTTTTTGGTTTTTATCAAATTCAAGTTGTAAATCTTCTGGAATTTCCAGATTTTCTACAGCGTCCAAACTTTCCCAGGAACCATTTTTTTTAGCGGTTTCAATTTTTTGCAAACCACTTTCATGCATTAAGTTGGCAGCAATCAATTCTTCAATATAAGTTTTGTTGACTTTGCTCCAAACACTTTTGTCTTTTCTGGGTGAAAAAAGTTGCATTCTCCGGTCATCGTCCAGTTTTTTAACGGTTGAATCTATCCAGCCATAACAAATAGCGACTTTCACGGCTTCTTCCCAGCGCATGCTTTCGGCTTCGTGTGCCACTTTGTAAAAAATCAAATATACTGCCTTGTGCGTACTATGATTTTCATGTAGCCATATTCTCCATTCGGAATCGTTTTTAAAGTATAAGGTTGGTTTTTCGTGCATGGTTCTTTTATTTTCTTTTGAATATCCATCTTATTTTTGAATCCGCTGTTGGATAACTGTTTGTACACGTTGATCCTTCACAAAATCTAATTGACCAACCTGAAGTTAATTTATAAAAATAGCCCCCGACCCGGATATCTGATTAAGTTTTGTTGAATTGTAATAGGTAATTCTGTGAATAGTGTTCCTACATGATATCCTTCTTTAGTTATAAATTTAGGCTCTATTGTTTGAAGATAAATTGTATCGTGATTGCTATTCTGGACTAAATCAAAATTGATATCGTTAATTTTAACGGTTTTATATTCTGAAAGTTGGCCACTTGTTATTAAAATGAGTTTTCCGGGTTGATTTTGTCCCATTAATGTTGTAGCAAAAAAGCTAGTTAGAAGTACTAATAGTATTTTCATAGGTCTTTTTATGTTTAATTGTTATGGACTTTTTTTTCCGATTTATTCTTGCGATATAGTATGTATAGTTGTGTGAGAATAACGATTAATAATACAAATCCAACGAAGTATTCCAACATTAAAAGACCCAACCAAGCCATTCCACATCTATAAGTAGCTTGTTTTAAAGATTCCCCCATTAGCTCAAGGTTGATAATTGCAAAAGCCACATGTCCCAGAGAACTTATCAAAATTACTTCCAAAAAACTGAAAGAAGTACTTTCTTTAATCACTTTGATTCCAAAGATTAATTGGAAAACTAAAGGTGAAAGTAAAAGAAAAAATAGAGATAGTAAATATATCATTTTGTTATTTTTTTAAAATTAGTTATGTATTAAGTTAGCTTGTTATTTCTGTAAAAGTTGTTTATCATTAAGGGTACGGAAAACATTTAGACGCTATCAGGGGTTATTCAGTCATTATATCTCTAATTTCTTCAAATAAATCTATCCATGTAGGATTGATAGATTGAATTAATTTGTTTTTGGCAGCCCTTGAACCCGATTTTATTTGTTTTTCTCGGGCTATAGCATCTTCAATCCATTGAAATTGCTCATAGTAAACTAATTGGTTGACATCGTATCTGGCTGAAAAGGATGTTGGGTGAGTCTTGTTTTTATGTTCTAAAATTCTTTGTGGAAGATTTGATGTAACACCAACATAAACTACCGTTTGGTATTGATTGGTAATGATATATACAAAACCTGGTTTCATGTTTTTTTTAGTTTTATTGAGCTACTAGCAATGTAATTCGATTTTTGAGACTTAATTTACTCTTGTTAGTGAGATTCAATCTGTTTTTTAGTGAGACTTAATATACTCTTTTTAGTGAGATTGCTTCGCTATCGCTCGCAATGACTTTTAAGCACAGTTCATTGCGAGGAACGAAGCAATCTCATTTAGTAATTCCAAAAAGTTGTTTGTCTTTGTGAGTAATCAGTTTGTATAAATAATTATCAATCCATTCTTAGCATTTTTTCCATATTTTTTTTCATTTACGGGTACATCAATGATGTTAATATCTAGAATAGTTTTTAATTCAATTTTGTTTATTTCAGTTTTTACCAATTTATTATCTACTATTCTATCGTTAATGATGACAGAAGGATATTTTACATCAGATATTTTTAACTCTTTTTTTAAGCTGTTCAATTTTTGTTTTATATCTTTTTTAAAATATTTATTAGGTTTCTTATTAAAGGTATTAATCAAAATTGCTCCTTCGTCTATTGCACAATATACTTCTTGAAGAGATGCTTTTCTTAGATAAATTATTGAAGAAATATCTTTTGTTTTGTATTTAATGAATTCTTTATTTATATCATTTTTATCAATAGGATTTCCATTTAAAATATAAAGTGTATATTCTGAAATAGTTGGATTTATATAAGTTTCATTAATCCAATCATCAATATATTTTTTGTCTAATGTTTGTCCAAAAGTAGAGGTATTCCAATTTATGAATAGACAAATAAAAATTATTTTAAGTAGGTTTATCATAAGTTTGTTTTCAATGGATTTTTAGATTTATTGATATAAAGTATAATTTATTTAAAATTCAAATATATTAAAATATTCTTACAAAATTAATTCCTGATTTGCTCCTAAAACAAAAAAAGACCCGCAAGTTTTCACTTGCAGGTCTTAATACTTAATTCTATTTACTTAATACTATTTAATCAAATCAAAACTACGTTTTACAAAAGTAGTTAAGGCTTCACCTTTAAGCAGGTTTTGCGATAGTTTAGCTAAATCCAAAGCCTGTTTTACCAGGTGTTCCTGATTAGCTTTGTCTTCGGTATTTAAAATAGTCGATGCCAAAGGAGAGTTGGTGTTAATAACCAAATTGTACATTTCCGGCATGTTGCCCATTCCGAACATTCCGCCACCGCCGGTTTGACTCATTTCTTTCATTCTACGCATGAATTCCGGTTGCGTAATCATGAAAGGAGCTGCCTGACTGTCAAGAGCTTCTAGTTGTACAGTGTACGTTTGTTTGTTAACTACAGCTTCAACGGCAGTTTTTAAGTTGGCTTGCTCGTCTTCAGACAATTTAGAAATTACCGTATCGTCTTTTTTGATTAAGTTGTCAATATGATCCGAATCTACACGAACGAAAGTAACATTTTGATTGTCGTTTTCTAATTTCTGAATCAAATGCGAGATAATTGGCGAATCTAAAAGCAATACTTCGTATCCTTTTTCCTCAGCAATTTCAATGTAAGAATGTTGCGCTTCTTTGTTTCCTGCGTATAAAACAACCAGTTTTCCGTTTTTATCGGTTTGTTTGTCTTTCAGGTTTTCTTTTAATTCCTCAAGTGTATAGTATTTGTTGTTCACGGTTGGGTACAATACAAAAGCACCTGCTTTTTCGTAGAATTTATCTTCCGAAAGCATTCCGTATTCCAAAACGATTTTGATGTCGTTCCATTTTGCTTCAAAATCAGCTCTGTTTTCGTTGAAAAGTGATTTTAATTTATCGGCAACTTTACGAGTGATGTAGTTGGAGATTTTCTTCACGGCAGCATCGGATTGTAAACCCGAACGGGAAACGTTCAACGGAATATCCGGTGAATCGATAACTCCTTTCAACATTGTTAAGAATTCAGGAACAATTCCTTCTACGTTATCCGTTACAAAAACCTGATTTTGGTACAATTGGATTTTATCCTTTTGAATTTGTAAATCAGAACCTAATTTAGGAAAATACAGGATTCCTGTTAAGTTGAACGGATAATCTACATTCAGGTGAATGTTGAATAACGGCTCTTCAAATTGCATTGGATACAATTCGTGGTAGAAGGTTTTGTAATCTTCGTCCGTTAAATCAGCAGGTTGTTTAGTCCATGCGGGATTAGGATTGTTAATGATATTGTCCAGTTCAACAGTTTCATTTACGTAATCTTCCGGAGCGTCTTCCGGTTTAGGTAAAGTTTCTGTTCTTGTTCCAAATTTAATTGGAATAGGCATGAACTTATTGTATTTGTTCAATAATCCGCTGATTTTTGAATCTTCTAAAAACTCTAAAGAATCTTCGGCAATATGCAGGATAATTTCAGTTCCGCGATCGGTTTTGTCAGCCGGTTCTAAAGAGAATTCAGGACTTCCGTCGCAAGTCCAGTGGGCTGCCGGTTCGTCTTTGTAGGATTTAGTGATAATTTCTACCTTAGAAGCAACCATGAAAGCAGAGTAGAAACCAAGACCAAAATGACCGATAATTCCGGAATCTTTAGCGGTGTCTTTGTATTTTTCTAAAAATTCTTCAGCACCTGAAAAAGCCAGTTGGTTGATGTATTTTTCAACCTCGTCAGCTGTCATACCGATACCCTGGTCAATAATGTGCAGTTTTTTACCTTCTTTGTCAATTTTTACTTCAAGAATAGGATTACCGTATTCTACTTTAGCTTCACCTATATTAGTAAGGTGTTTTAATTTTAAAGTAGCATCGGTACCATTTGAAATTAACTCACGTAAAAAGATTTCGTGATCACTGTATAAGAACTTTTTGATTAATGGAAAGATATTTTCCACCGAAACATTAATTTTTCCAGTTGTCATATTTAAAAATTTTTATAGTGTTTTACATTTTGATTGAATTTTATTCAAATAAAATACCAATCTGATTCAGGGTGACAAAATGTCTTATCTTAAAATTTTGTAATAAATTTAATTAATTCCATATGGCGGAGTAAAAACTTTGATTGTATCTTTGTCTAAGTTTAATAATAAAACGATAAACGATGAAAAAAATATTTATAGTTGCAGCTTTGGCATTAACGTTGTTTTCTTGCAAAACTTCATCAGTTACAGCCACTAAATTGGACCGTGGAACTCAGGTAGGGATGAAAGGAAATTGGGTAATTAGTTCAGTTACTTATCCGGGTTCAGACTATATAAAAGTAAATTCTTTTCAACTAGCTGATTCAAAATGTTTTGAAGGTAGTACCTGGAAATTTGTTTCTAATAACAACAAGGGGAATATGGCATTAACCAAATACGATTGTCCAGTTTTTAGTTCACCAATTACATGGTTTGTAAATACAAATGGAGAAGTGGTTTTAAAAATATTAGATGCTGGTGAAAAAGCTAAAAAAGTAAGAGATGGTTATGTTTTGCGTGTAGCTAATATGACTGAAAGTTCATTCCAATTGCTAGACAGAATTGATGTTGGTGGAAAAATGACAGATGTAGTTTATCAATTTCAACGTGTAAACTAATTAGTAAATAAAATTTTAAATAGATAATTATGAAAAATATATCGGTATTAGCATTAGCATTTGTAATGGTTTTAGGTTCGCTTTTCACGAGCTGTGAAGCTGTAAAAAACACAAATAAAACTCAAAGAGGAGCTGCTATTGGAGCTGCTGGAGGAGCAATTTTAGGAGGAATTCTAGGGAATAACCTTGGTAAAGGTGGAAAAGGAGCTATGGGAGCTGTTATTGGAGGTGTTGTAGGTGGAGTTGCCGGAGGTGTTATTGGTAACAAAATGGACAAACAAGCCAGACAAATCGATCAGGCTATTCCAGGAGCTGATGTAGAGCGTGTAGGTGAAGGAATCAAATTAGTCTTGAATGAAAATGCGATTCGTTTTGATACTAATAAATCAACGTTGACTGCTGCTGCAAAAGCTAACTTAGACAAATTAGTTACTGTTTTCAATGAATATCCTGATACTGATATTACTATTTTTGGATATACTGACAGCACAGGTTCTGCTGATTACAACTTAAAACTTTCAGGAGAGCGTGCTAATTCTGTGAAAAATTATTTGGTGAGCAAAGGTTTAGTAGCGAGTCGTTTCAATATTACAGGTATGGGAATTGCTGATCCAATTGCTGATAATGGTACAGTAGAAGGAAGAAGCCAAAACCGTCGTGTAGAATTTGCTATTACTGCAAATGCTAAAATGAAAGCTGACGCAGAAAAAGAAGCAGCGAAGTAATTTTTACTGTTTTAATAAAATCATAGAGGTCGTCCTTTTCGGGGCGACCTTTTTTTGTTTTTTCACCACAGATTCGCAGATTATTATAAAGAAATCTGTGAATCTGCGGTTAATATTTTGAGCTATCTTTTTAAAGATATTTATTTTTTTATACCAAAGAAATCTATCTTTGCAATCCAAAAAAATAACAATTCATTCTAATGCTTCAAGTTCAAAATATTTCCTTTGGTTATACCGAAAAACCAGTGGTTCAAAACATTCATTTTACTGTTGAAAAAGGACAAAATATTGCTATAATTGGCGAAAGCGGTTGTGGAAAAAGTACTTTGTTGAAGTTGATTTATGGTTTATATGATTTAAATGATGGGCAAATTTTTTGGAATGAAACGGAGGTTTTAGGAACAAGTTTTCATTTGGTTCCGGGAATGCCATTTATGAAATATTTATCACAGGATTTTGACTTGATGCCTTATATTACAGTGGCAGAAAACGTAGGTAAATATTTGTCGAATATTTATCCGGAACAAAAAAAAGCCCGTGTTCAGGAGTTATTAGAAATTGTTGAAATGACTGAATATGCTGATGTGAAAGCCAAATACCTGAGTGGCGGTCAGCAACAACGTGTGGCATTGGCTAGGGTTTTGGCTTTAGAACCGGAAGTTTTATTGCTCGACGAACCTTTTAGTCATATTGATAATTTTAGAAAAAATGCGTTGCGTCGTAATTTATTTGCCTATTTAAAAGCACAGGGAATTACTTGTATTGTGGCAACTCATGATAGTACTGATGCACTTTCGTTTGCCGATGAAACGATTGTGTTACAAAACGGAAAAATGGTAGATAAGGCTGATTCTTATAATTTGTACAATAATCCAATAAATAAATATGTTGCCTCTCTTTTTGGAGAAGTAAATGAGTTGAAATTATCGCAACTAATCAACGTAAGTGAGGACGATGACGAATTGCTTTTATTGTATCCCCATCAATTAAAAGTGGATGAAAAAGGAATTATGAATGTTTTGGTAAAACAGTCGTATTTCAAAGGTGGTTACTATCTCATCAAGGCCGTTTTTGACAGAAAGGTTATTTTCTTCGAACATGAATCTTCGCTTGAATTCAATCAGGAAGTGAATTTGAAGATTTGTTAACAGCTTTTTTTCTTTATTATAATATTGTAAAAAATCTTTTTATTTATTGAAAAAGTAGTAATTTGTTGGTTAGAATGTTGAACACATTTTTAATCTAATAATTACAGCTATGTATCATTCAAAAATTTCAGGTTTAGGTTTTTATGTGCCTTCCAATGTGGTCACTAATGATGATTTGTCAAAAATCATGGATACTAATGACGAATGGATTCAGGAACGAACCGGAATAAAAGAACGCAGGCATATTGTTAAAGGCGACGATACCACAACGACAATGGGGGTGAAAGCTGCCAAAATTGCTATTGAACGCGCCGGAATTGACAAAGAGGATATTGATTTTATTGTTTTTGCTACTTTAAGTCCTGATTATTATTTTCCGGGACCGGGAGTTTTAGTGCAAAGAGATTTGGGATTAAGAAACGTGGGGGCATTGGATGTTCGCAATCAGTGTTCGGGTTTTGTGTATGCATTGTCGGTTGCTGATCAATATATTAAAACCGGAATGTATAAAAATGTTTTAGTAATTGGTTCAGAAGTACAATCCTCAGGTTTAGATATGACTACAAGGGGGCGTGGTGTTTCTGTGATTTTTGGTGATGGAGCAGGGGCAGCTGTTTTAAGTCGCGAAGAAGATTTGACCAAAGGAATTCTTTCTACGCATTTGCATTCTGAAGGAATTCATGCGGAAGAATTAGCTCTAACAGCTCCGGGAATGGGAGGACGCTGGGTCAATGATATTATAGCCGATAATAATCCGGAAGATGAAAGTTATTTTCCGCACATGAATGGGCAATTTGTATTTAAAAATGCGGTAGTTCGTTTTGCCGAAGTGATTAATGAAGCTTTAGAAGCTAATAATTTACAGGTTTCTGATATTGATATGTTGATTCCTCATCAGGCCAATTTGAGAATCTCACAATACATTCAAAAGAAATTCAATTTGGAAGACCATCAGGTATATAATAACGTTCAAAAATATGGTAACACGACCGCAGCTTCAGTACCTATCGCTTTGACAGAAGCTTGGGAGCAGGGAAAAATAAAATCGGGTGATACCGTTGTTTTAGCTGCTTTTGGGAGTGGCTTTACTTGGGCTAGTGCTATAATTAAGTGGTAAAAATAAATTCTATTATATCAAAAAGTCCGAAGTTGGCAGGCTTCGGACTTTTCTTTTTTTGAAAACTATTTAAAACTACATTTTATAAAAATCCGCCCCCTTGGGTTTCGTTGGTGTCTCTGGTTTTACGTTGTACAGCTTTATTTTTTCCACTACCAAATCGGTAATTGAATCCTACATAAACCGAACGGCTTTCCCAGTTAAACTGCCCGTATTGTTCTTTTGGGATTTCTGCAGTGAAACGGTAACGCATTGTTTTAAAGATGTCGCTGTATTTTAAAGAAATTGTTCCGTTGCCTTTTAGTACATTAAGACTGGAACCTAAATCCATTTTCCACATGGGTTTTCCTTGTAATTGCAGGCCTAGATCCCTTCCTCTGTACATACTAAACAATTGAAAACGTAAATTCTTGGAAGCTTTAAATGTATTGTTAATTCGGGCATTGAAAGCTGTTACATCAGCCGAAACGGATTCATCAGAAACAATTCCTCTTATTTTTTTGTTATAAGCATCAAGGCTTATATTAGCGCTATACCATTTTGTAAAATCAACATTAGACGAAATTTCAAAGCCATAAGCATTATTGTCATTCAAGTTGGCAAATGATAATATTTGTTTGGAAGGATCATTTGGATTTTCAAATAAGGTTCTGGTGATTTCAGCATTGATTCTTCTGTAGAAAAAACCAGTTGTAACAGAACCTTTTTTGAATTTTCGGGTATAATTTAATTCATAAGAATAGGTGAATTGGGGTAGCAAAGATGGGTTTCCTTCTGAGTCAATTTGAGGTGTACTCCATTCTCTTATTGGGTTTAATTGATTGATACTTGGTCGGTCTACACGTTTTGAAAAACTAAGATTAAAAGAGTTGTTATCGCTAAGGTTGTAATTTAAAAATGCGGATGGATAGACATTGAATAATTTAGTTTCAAAAGTGGCGTCGTTTTCGTTGATTTTTTTGAATAGTGCTGAGGCATCATAATGTTCCAATCGGGTTCCGGCCTGAGCGTTCCATTTGCCCCATTGTTTGGAAAAGGTAGCGTAAGCAGAATAAATTTCTCTGTCATAATTAAAATTGGAATTATAAACTTCATCAACCAGAAACTTATTTTTAGTGTTTTCAATTCTGCTTTCTAAGCCTAATTCTAATTTGCTTGTTTCTGTTAACGGATTCACATAATCCAGATTTATTAAAGTATTATTGGATCTTATTGTAACATAATTTGTTTTCGGATCACTGAAAAAAGCATCTTCTTTATTGTTTCCGTTATTTTGATTTATTTCTAATTCAAGTGTGTGACCTTCTTTTTTAAACTTTGTTTTATAGTCCAAATTATAGGTTTGCGAATAGTTGTCTACATTGTTTTTAAACAGTTGTGTAATGTCGGTTTTACTCGGGTCGACAAAATCAATATTGGTACTTGAATTACCCTGAGCTAGATTAATGTTTTGATTGGTATAGAAAGAAACGGTGTTTTTTTCGTTCCAATAAAAATCAAAACCTATTTTGGCCAAATGAGAGCTGTTTTTGTCCGTAAAACGATAGCGTTGAAAATCTTCTTGATCTGTTTCGGTTGTGTTTATTTGTCCATAATTATTGTAATTACCATGATTAAAACCGTAATTAGCAAACCAGTTAATTTTTCCTTTTTTATAATTGATGTCAAAAGATGAATTTACTTTAGGTGTTATTGCAAAAGTAACTCCGTTATTAATACTTCCATTGAAGCCAATTTTACTGTTTTTGTTCAAAACAATATTGATCATTCCGCTCATACCTTCCGGATTGTATTTAGCAGAAGGATTAGTAATCAATTCAATCTGTTTGATAGAAGAGGAAGGGATTTGTTGTAATAATTGAGCAGCATCCATATTGGTAGGTTTGCCGTCAATTAGAATTTTTACATTTGAGTTTCCTCTTAAACTGATCGCATTGGTTTGTGGATCAACACTAACCGAAGGAATATTATTCATAATTTCTGACGCAGTAGCTCCTGCAGAAATTAAATCTTTGCCAACATTAATTATTTTTCGGTCAATTTTTTGTTCAATAATTGATTTTTCGCCTACTATTTCAACGCTTTTAAGCTCAATGGCATTTTCTTCAATGGCAATGGTATTGAGGTTTAAGTTCCTGTTGTTTGTAGAAAGAAGAATTGTTTTAGTAACTTTTTTATATCCCATAAACTGAATTTCTACTTCATATTGTTTTAACTCCAGGTTTTTAATTAAAAATATCCCTTTCTCAGAAGTAACACCTCCGGTTACAACTTTACCGTTATCCTGAATAACAATGTTTACAAAAGGAAGTGGTTCGTTTGTTTTTTTATCGATTACCTTTCCTGAAATGCTACCCAAAAGATCCAGTTTACTTGGCTGAATCGAATTTTGTGCTCCCATAGTAATCAGATTACCAAAGAGACAGATTAATATAAGTTTTATTTTCATGATTGTATTTTTTATTTGATTCTTTGTTTAGTTGACAATGCAAATATATATCTTTTAAATAATACTTTGCAATACATAGTACTGTTTTTTGAAAAAAAAATATAATCTTACAAATAAATATAAGAATTACTTTCTATAATAGGAAATTAATCTTCTTTAGCAATTTTCAATTCTGTACATAATGATTATCTTTGCGCACTTTATAAATTCAAAGACAAAATGACATTATCACAAACACTTACGCCATCAATTCAAAAAGCCATTCTGGATTTATTTGAAGTTACCATCGATAAAATTGAATTTCAGGCTACACGTAAGGAATTTGAAGGCGATATTACTATGGTAATTTTTCCTTTGTTGAAAATCATTAAAAGCAATCCGGTTGAATTAGGGAATAAAATTGGAAACTATTTAGTAGAAAATGTAGCTGAGGTAGCCAAATTTAATGTAGTTTCTGGATTTTTAAATATTGTGATTTCAGATGCTCATTATTTGAATTTCTTCAACTCAATTAAAGATAATGCAAAATATGGTTTTGTAACTCCGTCTCCGGAAGATAAAGCGGTGATGGTAGAGTATTCTTCACCAAATACTAATAAACCTTTGCATTTAGGTCACGTTCGTAATAATTTATTAGGTTATTCGGTAGCTGAAATTATTAAAGCTTCGGGTAAAAAAGTATATAAAACCCAAATTATCAACGACAGAGGAATTCATATTTGTAAGTCGATGTTGGCCTGGCAGAAATTTGGTAAAGATCAATCTCCGGAATCTACAGGATTGAAAGGCGATAAGTTGGTAGGGAATTTCTACGTGGCTTTTGATAAGGCTTATAAAGAAGAAATCAACCAATTAATGGCTGAAGGAAAAACAGAAGAAGAAGCGAAAAAGCAAGCGCCCATTATTTTGGAAGCTCAGGATATGCTTCGCAAATGGGAAGCTGGAGATGAAGAAGTGGTTGCACTTTGGAAAACCATGAATCAATGGGTGTATGATGGTTTTGCAGTAACCTATAAAAATTTAGGGGTTGATTTTGATAGTTATTACTACGAAAGCAATACCTATTTGTTAGGAAAAGATGTGGTTCAAATTGGCTTGGAAAAAGGAATTTTTGAAAAAGATCCTGATGGTTCGGTTTGGATTGATTTAACTGCAGAAGGTTTGGATCGTAAAATTGTATTGCGTTCTGACGGAACTGCGGTTTATATGACTCAGGATATTGGAACTGCGATTCAACGTGTAAAAGATATGCCGGATGTAGGCGGAATGGTGTACACAGTAGGGAATGAGCAAGATTACCACTTTAAAGTGTTGTTCTTAATCCTTAAAAAATTAGGTTTTGACTGGGCTGATAATTTATATCACCTGTCTTACGGAATGGTTGATTTGCCTTCCGGAAAAATGAAATCCCGTGAAGGAACTGTAGTTGATGCCGATGATTTGATGCAGGATATGCAGAATACGGCGCAACAAATTTCGGAAGAGTTAGGGAAATTAGACGGTTATTCAGAAGAAGAAAAGGCTAAGTTGTTTAAAACCATCGGGATGGGAGCTTTGAAATATTATATTTTGAAAGTAGATCCTAAAAAACGTATTCTTTTTAATCCTGAAGAGTCAGTTGATTTTGCCGGAAATACAGGTCCTTTTATTCAATATACTTATGCAAGAATTCAGTCTATCATTAGAAAAGCAGATTTTGATTTTTCTAATGGGGCTCAAGTAGATTCTTTACACGAAAAGGAAAAAGAATTAATCAAACAATTAGAATTGTTTCCAGAAGTAATTCAAAATGCGGCTCAAAATCACAGTCCGGCATTGATTGCTAATTATACTTATGATTTAGTACGTGAATACAATTCGTTTTATCAGGCAGTGCCTATTTTAGGGGAAGCCGATTTAGAAATTAAGAAATTCCGTGTGCAGTTATCTAAACGTGTGGCAGATACTATTGCTGATGCTTTTAGTTTGTTAGGTATCAATGTTCCTGAGAGAATGTAATCAAATTGAAATAAATAAATATCAAAAGAGGCAGTCTAAAAATTACTTTTCGGATAGCCTCTTTGTTTTTTTTAAGGAAAAAATTATTGTGGTTCTAAGATAAAATTGATGATGATATTTACATTTTTTGCAATTTTATCTTTAACTAAATTTGGGATTTCAATGTTGTAATCCTGCGGATGAATATCAAAGTTTGATGTAGCGGTAATTTTTCCTGAATTCAAAACCAGATTTATTTTGGTGTTGATTTTTTTGGTTACACCATGAATCGTTAAATCACCCTGTAAGTCATAAGTTGATTTTGTTGTTGATAATTTTTTGGCATCAAAATTTTGAATTTTTCCTTTGAAAGTTGCTTTGGGAAAAGTGTTGGATTCCATATAATTTTCATTAAAGTGTTCTTCCATTAGCGGAGCTTTAAATTTGAAAGATTTTATTAAAACCAAAGCAACAAAATCTCCGGTTGATTCGTCCAGAATAGAGGAGGTACTATTATTAGTGGCTTTGATTTCTTCGAAACTGGGCATGGATGCTTCAAAAGTAATTTTTCCGGTACGGGTGATCATTTTTTGGGAAAAACAATAGTTTCCGATAAGGAAAAGCAGAAATATAAGACTGGTTTTTTTCATTTTGATTATTGTATATAACCTTGGGTTTTCCAAAGTAAGATTAAGTCAATATTAATTTGAGACATTTTTCCGCTTCGAGGCATGACTTTACATCCTTGAGCCTGAATTGAGCAAAGCAGACTTCCTCCACTTGTTGCATTTTTTACTTGTGTATAAGTGGTCAAAGCTGGAGATTCTCCGCCACTAAAATGACAGCTTACACAGTTGTTAGTGATAATTGGTTTTACATCTGTTGTATAGGTTACATTAGAAGTGGTTGTACTACCACTAGTTGATCCCGAAGTTCTTCCGGAACTACTTCCGCTAGTACTGCCAGTTGAACCTGAATTATCTTGTGTTGTCGCAGCAGGATCTTGTTCAATATCCTGATAAGTGTTTGAATCGCAAGAATAAAGTATTATTAAAATAGTTACGATTATTAATAGAATGATTTTTTTCATTTTAATTTATTTTTTTAAAAAACACGGTACATATTAAATCCAAAGAAGATTCCTTTGCTGCCATTTCCGGTTGAATTATTAAAAACAGTAACATCGTTCATAGCCTGGCTATTGGAGAATACCAATTGAAAAATGTGTCCTCCGGTTTCGATGTCTAATCCCAGAGTTATTGGATTTTGATACGGATTATCTTCTTTAGCATTGAGTCGTGTATCATATTCTAAATTCAGACTTAATCTTTTTGATAATTTATAGCGTCCGCCAAAACCTAATAACATTAAATTAGCATTTTCGGAAATGTCGTTATAAAGGTTTTTATGTGTAAAAATAGGCGCGATTTCCAGAGATAATGATTCTGACATTTTTCTAGAAATCAGTAATTGAGCTGAGTAAGCCAAACGATTGGAGAATTTTAAGGAAGGATAATCATCTTTACTTAATTCAGTGTTTACATCAAAAGTATTGTAGCCTACGATTGTAACCGGAAATCCGCCTTCAAGTTGATTGGCTAATCGGTATTTTAGAGCGGTTTCATAATTCTTTTGAAAAGTATGACGGGATAAACCTACCGATAGCCAGTTTGCAATTCCATAGATTCCTCCAATTTTAGTATTGGCAATGTCCAAACCAAAAAAGTTCTGAAGTCCTTCGGTTAAATCGCCAAATCGATGTGAAATTAATATGTAAAATTCACCTTTGGCTGGTAATTTTGTCGATTGGAGATTAGCAATTTGCAAGGCTTTGAAAGTAGCGGTTACGGCTTCTTTTTTTACAGGTTTTGTATCTAACTGTTCCAATAAATCGTCTTGGGCCATTGCAGTTTGTAAACTGAATAGAAAAAGAGTGCAAATAATTATTTTATGGATTTTCATATAAGTGAAATTTATTTTTTAGCAGTTATAGTTGCTTTTTTTTTGTGTGCAAATTTGTTATCGCTGGCGATTTCATTTTGATTATTTAGAAATAAAACATTGGTCTAATTTCAATTCTCCTAACAAATCATCATAACCTACCACACGACCTTTGATGACTACAGTTTGATTTTTTTTGATTTGAGAATCGGGATTTTTCAAAACACAAATGATTGAGTGATCCAGAGTTACTAATGAATCCTGGAGTTTTGTTATGGTTCCGGTTATGGCAACCGCTTTTTCTAAATATTTTTTATTCGAATTGTCAAGATTGGCTGTGAATTCAGAAGCAATATCAGAAGATGAGACACAGTAGCTGGCTGTTTCTGATTTTAGGTCTCTGGAACCGCCATGCATAACATAATAATAACTGCTAAGTCCAACAAAACTTATAGCTAATAGTGGGATGATAAGTGTTTTTTTCATAGATGTGGAATTTATTTCAGGTCTTGATTAATAAATAAAAAGCGATTTTTATGAATAAACACGCAAGGTATTCCCTGTAAGCGAAACATTGTATTGTTTTAGATTTGTTGAAGCCGGACCATCTATGCGCGTTCCGGTACTACTGAAATTTGATCCGTGGTTTGGGCAATGAAAAGTATTTGAAGAACCTACATAGTTTACGGTAGTTCCTTCATGAGTACAGGCGGCAGAAACGGCTAAAAATGTAGTGGAGTTTTCTCGAGCTATAATAATACCGTTTTTTACTAAATAACCTTTGTCGGTAGCGAGAGCACCAGAGGATATATCTAATGTGAAATCGACTCCTGTTGGAGCAGAGGGTACACTGCCGTCTTCACTACTACAGCTAATGGCTAAACCAGAAATACAAGCTGGTACTAATAAAGAGGCAGCTCCAAAACCCACTCTTGCAAAAAATTCTTTTCTGTTCATAATTGATTTATTTAGAGATTCAATTATAGAACAGTTATGTGTTTTCTTACCCTACTTGCTTTTTTTGTTTTTAAGAAAAAAATAAGAAGTATTGTTTTTAAGTTGTTGTAGATTAGTGTTTTGAGTTTTTAGAAGTTAATTCTGAAACTGACGTTAGGAGTTCTTTGTAATGAGAAAGTTTTAACTTCTTCAATTCCGTTCGTCAGATTACTTATTCTGTAATATTCACTAATTTCATTTTTTCTGTTTAATACATTCATTACTGAAAGACCAAGTTTGTATTGGATATTTTTAGCGCTTTCCCATTTGTAAGTGGTTGAAAAATTGACCTGAAAAAACGAGGGAAGCCTTTTATTATTTGGTGAATTGTATTCGATAACAGGATTATTTTGATCAGCGGTTTTGTTAATAGGAGTTGTTTCAGGTCTTCCTGTTGCCCACTTAGTACCTAAAGCAATTTTAAAATTGTTTTTTTCAAATATTGCAGCACCTGAAACCATATGACTTATCAGGAAATTGTTTGAAAAAGTAGCAGGGATAAAACTATCGAAATTATAATTGTTTTTATTGTAGGTATAACTTAACCAGACCAAAAAAGGGTTGATTTTTTTTTGAAGCAACATTTCGGTACCTATTACTTTGTAATTTCCTGTGATTTTTAGAAATTCTAATTGGTTTTGAAATCCTTGACTTGAGCTGGTTATACCATCGACTTTTTTGTAAAAATTCTCCAGGTTGATAAGCCAATTGTTTTTTTTGAATGAAAAATTCAAGGCAATTTGTTTGCTCTGTTGAATGGGTATTGTCGAATTATTAGATAAAACCCATCGTCTTTTTTCGATGCCTAAATAATCTTTTTGTAAATCAATAATCTGTTGGGTATTTTGACTTTTATACTCAGCTAATACTTCTAAATTGAAATGTTTAGATACACCATAATTAAATTGTAAGCGCGGTTCAACAATAAATTTGTTGAAATTTTCTATATAATTGAATCGTACTCCTGTGTTGAAACTAATCCTTGAAATAGAATCCTTGAATTTACTTTCGAGGATTGCAGCATGGGTTCTTAACACAGATTTACTTTTTCTGTAAAATTGAGGGCTATTGACTGTATCTAGGTTGGTTACGCCAATTTCATTGAATTGATATCCATCATTAACAGAGAATTTAGAACTCAAAAAATGATGGTTTTCAATTTTTAGAGCATTATCTAAAACATTATTTTTTTGAAATACAATCTGACTTCCTATTGACGTTTTTTTATTGGCTATAATCTCATAAGATGAAAACGAGGCATTAATAATGGTCTGGTTGTTTTTATTCCAATTGCGTTCAAATACTAAATTTCCGCCAAAATTTTCTTGTTCTAATTCATCGTTTTGAGACTGAAAGCTATTATTGACAGCAGCCTTTTGAAAAACATTTAAATTGTCATTTATTGAAATCAAATCCAATATAAGCGTGTTTTTACGACCCAATTTTTTGAATAATTTGAATGTTAAATCATAGAAATCAAATTTTTTGTCGCTGGAATAATTTACTTTTTGGTTTTGTGAAAAATCAGTAATACTGGTGTTTTGAAAAGCCTTGTCAAAGTATTTTGTATAGGTAGGCGTTTCAAGATAATCCGTAATTGATTTACGTCCGGCAATTTCTATATAAGCAGTTTTTGAGATTGCTTTTTTGAAGTAAAAATCGGCATTAATCATGTTGATTCCGGCACTGATTTCATTTTTTTTAAAATTTTCAGCTGTTGAAGATATAGCTACCACACTGGAAACACTTTCTCCATAAAAAGCAGAACTTCCATTTTTATAAATAGAAATGTTGTGTGGCAGATTAGGATTAAATGCCGAAATTAATCCAAAAAAATGTCCTGTTTGATACATTCGGATTCCGTTCCAAAGAAATAAATTTTGATCGTGTGTACCACCTCTGATATTAATGTTTGCAACACTTTCGTCATGGCTGTTTACACCAGGTATTTGTTGCATGGTTTGTAAAACATCGGCTTCTATTAATCCGGGAAGAATACTAAACTTTTTAGGTTTTATAATAAAGGAACCATCACTATTTTTTGTAATCCCGGTTGCTAAAACAGAATTGGTGATAATTTCCTGAAGGGTAGTTAATTCGGACTCCAGAACTATTTTAATACAGTCATTGTCTTTTATTTCGTTCTGATTTATTTTTTTTGTTGTAAATCCAATATGACTGATGGTGATTTCTGATTTTACAGCTTTTTTTATTTCAAAATAGCCTTCGGAATTTGACGTAATGTGTTTATTATCTGATGTTTTTATATTCGCATTTTCTATAGGTTTATTATCTATAGATGAGTAAATATAACCGCAGAGTGTAGTGGATTTTTTTTTGGTTTTTAAAGAGATATTAATGAATTTATTGTCAATATTTTCAAAGTAAAAATCGGTTTGTTTTTCCAGATAAATTAATTGTTGTTCCAAAGACAGAAATTCTTCAGGCGCAATTAAATGTGTTTCATTAATATTCACGCTGTAATTAAACGTTACATGATGCTGGTTTTCAATGGAGGTAATGATTTCTTTTAAGGCAATAGTTGGCTTTTTGTTTTGAGCTGAGATGCTTAAAACAGTCATAAAACAAGCAAATAAGAAATGCAATTGTTTATGTAACAGCATTTATTTCTCTTCAAAAATTATTGTAGTTGAATTTATTTTTCTTGCTTTTAAATTATAAGTTGTACTAATAATTCTTGTTGCAACTTCTAAATTATTTGAGGGTAATTTTCCTGTAAATAAAGAATTAGAAGTATTCGATTTTAATTGGATAGTAATGTCGTATTGTCTTTGAAGTTCATCTAAAATGTTTTGGATGTTTTCATTTTTAAATGCTATAATACCATCAATCCATTCCGGTTTTAAAGAGGTTGTTGTGGTATTTATTTGTTTGTTATTTTCAAAGGTTACGCTTTGACCATGTGTCAAAATAATTTGGCTGTTTTTATAATTTACTTTTACCCGTCCTTCGTAGCAGGTTACATCAAATTTGTTTTTTCTTGCTTTAACATCAAATTGTGTACCGAGTACAGTAACTTTTCCTAAGTTAGTCATTACTTCAAATCGACGTCCTTTAGCGACTTTAAAATAAGCTTCGCCATCAAGTTCTAATTTTCTGTGGCTTTTCCATTTCCATTTTTTGAATTCTATTTTTGAACCTGAATTCAAAACAACCTGAGAATCGTCTGGTAAATAAAAGCTTGTTTTTTGGGCATAATTCGCAACCTGGCTTTGCGGAATGAAATTTTGCATTGCAAAAGTTAATCCAATTCCCAGAATAAATATGGCCGCAATTCTTAAAATCCATTTTTTAGAAATTGAAAATACCTTTGGAGTTTCCTTTTCATGTTGAAGAATATTGGAAAGCATTTTGTCTGTATCCAATTCTCCAACTTCAAGACGTGCTGAATATTTTTTGATTTTTTGATATTTATCAAAATCCGTACTGGCTTTAAATTCGGCTAATTCTTGAGCTGATAATTCGTTGTTGAGCCATTTGGCTAAAAGGTAATTCTTTTTCATAATATCATTTCTTGTTATATAAGAACAATTTTGTATTTGTTTACCCTACTTTTTTATTTATAAATCGATGTTTTCGCGCAATGATAGTAGTGCCAGATGAATTCTTTTTTCAACTGCTTTTACTGTAATTTCAAGTTCCTGAGCAATTTCACTGTATTTTTTTCCATCAATTCTATGCATTAAAAATGCTTGTCTTTGTTTTGGGTTTAGGTTTTCTATGGCTTTTATTAATTTTGCTTGAAACTCTTGCTCTTCCAATAGATATTCTGGACTTTCGTTAGTCTTATCTATTCCATTAAAATTTTTCTCATATTTTAGGACAACTTTTTGGTGAGCTAGTTCATTTATCGAACTGTTATTAGCTATAGTGTAAACAAATGATTTTGCTTTGTCGATGGGTACAGATGCACAATTTTGCCAAAGTTTAATGAAAGCATCTTGTGCTATATCCTGAGCCATTTCTTCGTTTCCATACTTGTAAAAAAGAAAATTTCTGAGTGCTTTAATATTTTTTTTAAAAAATGATGAAAAAATAATTTCGTCGCAAGTGTTTGATTTGTAATTATTTGTCATTTTTTATTTCGGTTTCTTCTGGTTTTATAAAAAAATATTCTAATTAAAAGTAGGGTTTGTTTAACATTAGATGTTTTATATACGAAGTAACATATTTTTTAATCTAGTTGTTATTAATTATAATATTTTTTTATTTTTTTTAAAAATTAATGGCTACAGTTTTAAATGTTCAAATAGTAAAAACTATTATTTTTGAAAAAAAAACACTATGTTGATTTTAAATAAAAATATTGTTAAATTGTTGGTTTTTAGTCTTTTAATACTTGTTTCTTGTCAGCAAGAAATAGAAGAACAAAAAACTAATACAGAAGTTTCAATTGCTAAAGATTCTCAGTTTTCTTCTTACTTACAAAGAGTAGTGATGGTGAAAACCGCTGAAGATGATGTAATCGATAAGTCGAGTTATTGTACGGTTAAATTTCCATACACAGTAACTGTTAATAATGAAATTATAGCAATTAATTCGGCTGATGATTATGCAAAGGTTGTTACTAACATTAACGCAAATACAAATGATGATGATATTGTCAAAATTAGTTTCCCAGTTACTATGATCTATTATGATTATGAAGAAGAATTAATTGAAAACCAGCAACAATATAATAGTTTATTAGCTTTTTGGAATTCATTGCCAGAATTATTAACTAAAATAAATTGTTTGAAAGTTAGTTATCCAATTGTTCTTAATGTTTATAATAGTTCGAATCAAAGTGCCAGTTCCGTTGTAATATCTAATGATGAAGCTTTTTATAATTTCATAAATAATTTAACGAGTAATAAACTTTTTGCGATTAATTATCCTATATCTGTTAAAGTTGATGACCATACAGAAAGTATTTATAATAATGAACAATTTGACGATGCTATTGAAGATGCTATTGAGTACTGTAGTTCAAACAACAATAATACATTTGATTTTATGGGAACAATTACATCTAATAGTTGGAAAGTTTCATATTTCTATGATGAGTCTGATAAAACGTCTCTTTATAAAGACTATCAATTTGTTTTTAAAAATGACTTTACTGTTAAAGCAGTAAAATCCTCAATAGTTTTAAATGGTACCTGGGAAACTAAATTGGACAATGGTGTTAGGGAATTTAAAATTCATTTTGATTCCAGTACTCCTTTTCATGAATTAGATGAAGGATGGAAACTTTTTGAATTTAATAATTCACAAATTAGATTTAGGGGAAATACAAGTGATGGTGGCTTAAAAACGGAATATTTGTATTTGACCAAAATATAATAAGTAGAAATAAATAACCTCAAATAATAAAAATCATGAAGAAAACAGCAATTTTGGCACTATTTGCTTTAACAACTTTATCGTGTACACAAGATAGTACGAGTGATGCTAATGTTACTTTAAAGGCTTCGGCCTTAGTAACTAATACAAATGTAACTGCTAAAACAACAGCTTCGGAGCCAGTAGTTGTACTTACCGATTTTAAAGTAAATATAGGTAGTATAAAATTTGAAACAGATGAAGAAGATATACGCCACAGTGAGGATCCTAGTCATGAAGATGTTAGGTTGAACGGACCATTTTTACTTGATTTACTAGATACTAATACTAGTTTATCGCAAGTAATTACGTCCTTGAATGTTCCCGAAGCTCAATATGAAGAAGTTAAATTTAAATTTACACCTAGTCTCGTTACTGGTGAAATGTTGGGAAAAAGTTTTTTGATTAAAGGGACTGTTAATGGTAAACAATTTATAATTTCTAGTAGTAGAGAGTCTCAAGTTGAGGTAGATTTTGAAGATGATAATCAGGATTTTACAGTTAGTACTACTGATTTAACGATAAATCTAAAAATGAGTTTAAATGGTATTATTACCAGAATTAAAAACTTAGCAGCACAAAATTTACTAATAGATACTGACAATGATGGTATAATTGAAATCACGACCAATTCTGATGATAATCATCATGATATAGGTGAAGAAATGAGGGATTTATTAGAGCATGAAACACATCTTGAGCATGAATCTCATAGAGAAGATTAATTAGAAAATAATATATATGATAAGAGACTATTCGTTAAGGATAGTCTTTTTTTTTAATCGAATAAATGTAAAAAGAGCCGATAACCTTAGTTACCGACTCTTTTCAAACAAACTAACACACAAATTCAACTAAAATTTATTTTAAGAAGCGATCAATTATAGCATCGCTTTCAGATTTTGGAGCATCTGGTTTTAATTTAAACAAATGAGAAAAAAGTGTTTTCTTGTCTACTTTCTCTTCTAGATTTAGATCTTTGTTTTGAGCAAAAACACTATCCCATTTACTCCTTACATTTTTCCAAAGAGCTTTGTTTTCTGTCCACCATTTTTGCGCAGCGATACATTTAGAATCGGCAACTTTAGTGTATACATCAAATCCTTTTTCCTGGGCTAAAACCACATCTTTCCCGTTATTGTCTCTAATAATTTTATCGTTATCCTGTTCGTGAATCCAACCTGTTGAAGTAATTTCATGGATGTTTCTTCTTTTTAAAACATTGTAATCATTACGTTTAGTATGCTCTCTTCTTGGTAATGGTGCATCAGCAGTATTTAGCCAATAGTCTTTTCCGTCAATATGAACCCAACTTGCAGTCCCTTCGTATCGCGGACTATCGTCTACTTGATATACCTTTTGAGTCCATTGTCCTGTTACGTCTTTTTTATTGAGTTTGCTGTATTTCCAGTTATTGTCTTTATAAAAGGAATATAAATCAGTGTTTTCGTAAAGCCAGTCTTGTCTCCAGTGTTTTATAATCATGTTTTCATCTGCAATTAATAAGTGTTGTAACATGATTTTATTGGGACTGTCTTCAACTAGTTCTATCCATTCTAATGCTTTTTCGTGTTTAGTTGCCGATGGTTTGTAGTTGGCTGAATCTTTGGCATATTGAAAGGTTTCGGTAAAATTAAATCTAACTTCATAACAACCGCACAATGATTTTATGGATGCAATATCTTGTTGTTTTTTGTTTTCCTGAGAGAATCCAAATGTAGTTGTAAGTGCAAGAACAGCAGTTAAGTAAGTTTTTTTTGTAGTCATAATTCAATTTGTTGTTTTAAAATTTTGAGCAAATGTATTAATATTTATTTAGAATAAATAAAAATAATTATATATTTGTCGAAATTATTAAGACTAAATAAAAATAATGAGACAATTATTTACACCATTAATAAGCTTGTTTTTTTGCGGAATTGCTTTTGGGCAAATGAAAGATAGTATTGCAGTTGAAGAGAAATTAGCTGAGGTGGTTGTAACAGGAACCAGAACTCCAAGAACATTGTCAACATTGCCATTACCAATGACAGTTATATCATCAGAAATGATATTAAAGTCAGGTGTAAGCAGGTTAAATGAGATTTTAAATGAGCAAACGGGAATTATACTAATTCCTGACGAAAGTGGTTTTGAAGGGATTCAAATGCAGGGTTTAGATGCTGCTTATACCATGGTTTTAATTGATGGTGTTCCGCTTGTAGGGAGAACTTCTGGTGTGCTCGATTTGTCAAGAATTGCAGTAGGAAATATAGAAAGAATCGAAATTGTAAAAGGAGCTTCGTCAGCTTTATACGGTTCTGAAGCTATGGGTGGAGTTATTAATGTAATAACTAAAAAGCCTAAAACAGATCGTTTAGACAGTACCCATTCGTTCCGTTACAGTTCTTTTGCTACAAATGATGCCAATGCCAATGTGATTTGGAAAAAAGAAAATTTTGCGGCCAACTTGTTTGCTAATTTTTATTCAACTGATGGATATGATTTGGATAAAAGTACTTGGTTAAAGAATATTGAAAAATTCCATAATACTACCATTCAACCTAAGTTGTTTTATGATTTTTCAGAAAATCTAAGACTTATTGTCAGCAATCGTTTTTATAGTCAAAAGATGGATAATAAGGCTGTAATCGAATCTGAACAATATAAAGGAGATGCTACTGAGAAAGAATGGAATTCGCAACTAAAATTAGAGCATAAATGGAATTCTAATATTGCTTCAGAATATGAATTTTATTTGACTAATTATAAAAACGATGCTTTTTTAAACGATGAAAATAATGTGGTTTTTGAAAAATCCTATTATAATCAATGGCTTTTTAGACCTGAGGTCAGAACTACATTTTCAATTAATGATCATAAGATAACAGCAGGGATAGGTTTGAATCATGAAACTTTGGACCGGACTTATTTTTCTGAAAATGTAACGTTTAATTCTCAGTATGCTTTTGTACAATTCGATTATAATCCAATAGAGAAATTGAATATTCTGGCCGGTTTTAGATATGATAATCATAGTGAGTATGCCTCACAGTTTAGCCCAAAATTAGCGGCTAATTATATAATCACAGAAAATTTGTCCTTGAAAGCTTCGGTAGGATACGGTTATAAAGCACCTGATTTCCGTCAATTGTATTTTGATTTTACTAATTCGGCCGTGGGATATACGGTTTTAGGTTACAATATAGCTGAAGAGCGTTTAAAAGAATTAGAAGCTCAGGGGCAACTCAATGAAGGGACAATTAGCACCAATTTTAAAAACCCTTTAAAAGCAGAAAGTGCTGTTAATTTCAATTTTGGCTCTTCATTCAAAAGAAACCAATTTAAAGCAGATGTAAATGTTTTTTACAATTCGATTTCAAATTTGATTGATACTCGAGCGGTAGCTCAAAAAACAAATGGACAGAATGTTTTTAGTTATTTTAATTATAACAAAATTTTCACCTATGGGCTAGAGAGCAATGTCACTTATACCTTTAGTAAAGCAGTAAGCCTCTCCATGGGCTATCAATATTTAATAGCTAAAGATAAATCTGTGATTGATGATTTTGAAGATTTTCAGTTTGTTAGACCTTCAGGATCAGGAACCCTAAAAATAAATAAATCAGATTATGTAGGATTGTTTAATCGATCGAAACACACCGCTAATCTTAAGTTTTTATATCATATTCCTAAATTAAAGACTGATATCCATTTGCGTGTTTTTTACAGAAGTAAATATGGAATCTATGATACTGATGGAAATCAGATTCTGGATCGTTATGACAATTTTGTTAATGGTTATCTACTCACGAATTTATCTATTTCTAAAAAAATTCATGATAAATTAATACTTCAAGCTGGAACTAATAACTTACTGGATTATACAAATCCTGATCAGATTAATAATCTTTCCGGAAGACAAATTTTTACAAGAATTCAAATCAATTTTTAATTAATAATTATTTAAACACTTTTACAATGAAAACAAATTTTTTAAGATTTTCACTTTTAGCATTCATCCTTTTTATAGCTTCCTGTAGTAATGATGATAAAGAGGATACAGTTGCAGAGGTTGAAACACAAACCTTTTCTAATCTTGATGCCACTAGTAGTTCTGATTTTACCAAGTTCAGTTTTTCAAAAAATGCAGTTGTAACTGATGATAGTTGGGATATTGCTTTTAAGGGAACCACGATTCTTGTCAATGGTGGAACAAAAATAGGTATTACAGGAGAACCTGATAGGACAGGAGCTGCAGCAGTAAGTATCGTTTCAGGGACATTTGCAGAGGTGAAAGAATTTCCTTTGGCAAGTACTTTTGCTCAAGATGCTCAGGGAGTTTATGCAATTCCTACTGGTAGTGGCAATGGCTGGTATTCTTATAATTCTTCAACGCATCTTATTTCACCTATTGCAGGAAAAGTATTTGTAGTGAAAACACATGATGGCAAATATGCAAAATTTGAAATCTTAAGCTATTATAAAGATGCACCGCTAACACCAGACCCTTTGGATTCTGCATCTACTAGATATTATACGTTTAAATTTGCTTATCAGGCAAACAGTACTACAACATTCTAAGGAAATGATTGTTTTTTTTAATGACTTATTAAATTAATGGCAACAGTTCATTAACTTAATCACTTGGTTTTTTTTATTTTTTTTTGTCAAAAAGAGGTTGGATTTTTTCAGCCTCTTTTTAGTTTTTTATTACTCGGCATTAAAAGCTAAACTTCTGTAAACTTTGTTACTATGCTACTTTGAACCTTTACAACTTCTTAGTATATTTGCAACTTCAAAAAAAATAATACTATGTTCGATAATTTAAGCGAAAAATTAGACAAAGCTTTTCATATATTAAAAGGTCACGGTAAAATTACCGAAGTTAACGTAGCCGATACTTTAAAAGAAGTACGTCGTGCTTTACTAGATGCCGACGTGAATTTTAAAATTGCTAAGGATTTTACAGCAAGAGTAAAAGATAAAGCGATTGGTCAGGACGTGTTAACTACTTTACAACCAGGACAATTATTGGTTAAATTAGTAAAGGATGAGTTGACAGAATTAATGGGAGGTGATGTGGCCGGAATTAATCTTCAGGGTTCACCTACGGTAATTTTGATGTCTGGTTTACAAGGTTCTGGAAAGACTACATTTTCTGGAAAATTAGCTAATTATCTTAAAACAAAAAAGAATAAGAAACCACTTTTGGTTGCCTGTGATATTTATCGTCCTGCGGCAATTAATCAGTTGCATGTAGTCGGACAACAAATAGGTGTTGATGTTTATTCAGAGCCGGATAATAAAAATCCTGTTGTTATTGCCGAAAATGCAATTGCTTTTGCAAAAGCTAACGGATTTAATGTGGTTATTGTCGATACTGCCGGACGTTTAGCTGTTGATCAGGAAATGATGGACGAAATTGCTCGTGTTCACGCTGCAATCAAACCACAGGAAACTTTATTTGTGGTGGATTCGATGACAGGACAAGATGCGGTAAATACAGCAAAGGCCTTCAACGATATCTTAAATTTTGACGGGGTTATCTTGACAAAATTAGATGGTGATACTCGTGGTGGAGCCGCTTTATCTATTAAATCAGTAGTTAATAAGCCAATTAAATTTGTAGGTACCGGAGAAAAGATGGAAGCTATTGATGTTTTCTATCCGGATCGTATGGCTGAGCGTATTTTAGGGATGGGAGACGTTGTTTCCTTAGTTGAAAGAGCGCAGGAACAATTTAATGAAGAAGAAGCCCGTAAATTACAGAAGAAAATCGCGAAGAACGAATTCGGTTTTGACGATTTCTTAGCTCAGATTCAGCAAGTGAAGAAAATGGGTAACATGAAAGATTTGGTAGGAATGATTCCAGGTGCTTCTAAAGCCATGAAAGATGTTCAAATTGAAGATGATGCTTTCAAGCATATTGAAGCGATTATCTATTCGATGACTCCGGCTGAAAGAAAAAAACCTGCTTTGATTGATGTAAAGCGAAAAAATAGAATCGCTAAAGGTTCTGGAACAAAAGTGGAACAGGTGAATCAATTGATGAAGCAGTTTGACCAAATGAGCAAAATGATGAAGATGATGCAAGGGCCAGGAGGAAAAAACCTGATGAAAATGATGGGGAATATGAAAGGAATGCCGGGTATGCCAGGAGGTATGCCAGGAATGAAATAGTATTCAGATTTTAGATTTCAGTTTGCAGAAAGCAGTTTACAAAAGGCTTCCAGTTTTAAAAACACAATTATAACAATAAAGAATTATTCGGTTTTAGTTTTAGAGAATTTTACTTTTAACTTAGAACCCATAACTCATAACTAAAAATAAAAATGCAAATACTAGACGGAAAAAAAACTTCGGAAGATATTAAAAGAGAAATTGCTGCTGAAGTACAACAAATGAAAGCCAATGGCGAAAAAGTACCTCATTTAGCAGCAGTAATTGTGGGTAATAACGGTGCAAGTTTAACTTATGTAGGAAGTAAAGTGCGCTCTTGTGAGCAAATTGGCTTTGATTCTACTTTAGTGGCTTTACCGGAAGAAACTACAGAAGAGCAATTATTGGCAAAAATTAAAGAGTTGAACGAAGATGATAATTTAGATGGTTACATCGTTCAGTTGCCTTTGCCAAAACATATCGACGAGGAAAAAATCCTTTTAGCAATTGATCCACAAAAAGATGTTGATGGTTTTCATCCAACCAACTTTGGACGTATGGCTCTGGAAATGGAAACTTTCTTACCAGCAACTCCATTTGGAATTATGGAATTGTTAGAGCGTTACAAAGTAGAAACTTCTGGGAAGCATACTGTAGTTATTGGTCGTAGTCATATTGTAGGACGTCCAATGAGTATTTTAATGAGCCGTAAAGGAAATCCTGGTGATTCAACGGTTACTTTGACTCATAGTCGTACTAAAAACTTAGCGGAGTTTACTAAAAATGCCGATATCATTATTACGGCTTTAGGAGTTCCTGAATTCCTAAAAGCAGATATGGTAAAAGACGGAGTAGTTATTATTGACGTGGGAATTACTCGTGTTGAAGATGCTACTAACCCTAAAGGTTATGTAATTAAAGGTGATGTTGATTTTGATGGTGTAAGCCAAAAATCGTCTTTCATTACTCCTGTTCCAGGTGGAGTAGGACCAATGACAATCGCGATGTTGTTGAAAAATACTTTATTGGCACGAAAAATCAGAAGTAGAAAATAAGCGACAAAATATTTTCAAAAGAAAGCCTTAAACGAAAGTTTAGGGCTTTTTTTATATTAAAAAAACTATAATTTTTTTTTAAAGCGCTATTGTTACAAGATTTAAACAATACTTTTGTACCACTTTTAAAAAACAATCCTTCTAATGGACGATTATTATTCGGAATTACTATTTTAATATAGCATTTGAAACATTATTCAAAATGCTATTCAACCCTTATAGCATTTTATAATGAGAACATTTTATCAAAATAATGACGGATTAGTTAAAATTGATACCTGGAGATCTAACTGCTGGATCAATATTGAATGTCCAACCGAATCAGAAAAAAAATACCTGCTTGATGAACTTCAGATTCCCGAAGCGTTTTATAACGATATTGAAGATATTGATGAAAGACCGCGTATTGAAATTGAAAATGGCTGGACACTAATTATCATAAGAATTCCGGTAAAAAGCAATGATGTTAAATTGCCTTTTCAAACTATTCCGGTTGGGATTGTTTTTAAGAATGAAATTTGTGTGAGTTTGAGTTTTTATAAAACAGATATGTTAACTGATTTTGTAAGCTACACTCAAAAAAAAGGAATTAATATAAAAGATCATTTTGATTTAGTGCTTCGCTTACTATTGTCTTCCAGTGTTTGGTACTTGAAATATTTAAAACTGGTGAATCAAAACATTAAAAAGGCTGAAGATAATTTAGAAAAATCCATCAAGAATGAAGAATTACAGGCACTTTTACAAATTGAAAAATGCTTGGTTTTCTTTATGACTTCGTTGAAAGGGAATGATATTTTGCTACATCGCATTCGAAATATAAAATCTCAAAAAGAATATTTTGATCCTGAATTATTAGAAGATGTCGAGATTGAATTGCGTCAGGCACAGGAAACTACTAATATTTATAGCGACATTTTAACGGGGACAATGGATGCTTATGCTTCGGTTATTTCTAATAATATGAATATTATTATGAAGCAGCTTACTTCTGTTTCGATTATTTTAATGATTCCAACATTAATTGCGAGTTTGTACGGAATGAATGTTCCTAATAATTTAGAAAATAATCGCTATGGAGTGTGGATTGTTATTTCTGTTTCATTTTTGTTGTCACTGTTAGGAGTGTTTTTGTTTAAAAGAAAGCGATGGTTTTAAAAATATGATGAAAAATCCAGAATGAAAGTTCTGGGTTTCTTGTTTATATTGTAATATGTTGTCTCATTTGTTTGGCAATTGTTTCTTCAAGATTACTGAGGACAATGGGTTTGCTGATAAAGTCGTCCATGCCATTAGCAATGGCTTTGTTTTTATCTTCATCAAATGCGCTGGCAGTTACAGCGATTATTGGTACATTTTTCAATAGGTATTTAGCCATCGAATGTATTTTTTGAGTGGCTTCAAAACCATCCATTTCAGGCATATGTAAATCCATAAAAATAATGTCATAATCGTATTTTTCAAAAAGCTCCACAGCTTCAAGTCCGTTATTGGCTATATCTGCAGGAATATCAATTTTATCCAATAACTTTCGTAGAACTTTTTGATTAACTATGTTGTCTTCAACAATGAGCGCTTTTTTTATTTTGTAGTTATCTGACTGCGTAATAGAAACTAAATCAGGTTTGAGATTAGTGATTTTTGTGTTTATTTGAAATGGAATGTAAAAACTAAAACTAGATCCGCCTTCTTCTAGCGCTAATATGTTCAATCTGGAACCTCCCATTAATTGGATTAATTGATTTGAAATAGTTAACCCCAAACCAGTTCCTCCGTATTTTCGAGTGGTTGTTAAGTCGGCTTGTTCAAAGGCCAGAAGTAATTGTTCTGTTTTTTCTATATCAATCCCGATACCTGAATCCATAACCCGAAAATTGATATGTTGAGTATTTTCTTTTTGCTCAATACAGCTTATTTCTAATGTAACTTTTCCTTCCGAAGTAAATTTTATAGCATTGTCTAATAGATTGATTAGTACTTGTTGGAGCCTTAGATTATCGGCCAGAAGATTGCTGTTTATTTTTTGGTCAAAATTAAAAAGTAGCGCTATATTTTTATCCTTAATTCGGTATTCGAATAAACGAATGAGTTTAGATAATTCTTTTTCTAAATGAATAGGATAGGTTTCCAATTTCATTTTTCCGGCTTCCATTTTAGAATGATCTAAAATCATATTGACGATGCCTAATAAATGATTAGCACTGTGTTCTGCAATTTCTATATATTCAGTTTGGTCGTTGTTAAGAGGACTTGTTTTTAAGATGTTCAACATGCCAATAACACCATTCAATGGTGAACGAATTTCGTGACTCATATTGGCCAAAAATTGGGTTTTGAATTTTGCGGTATTGTTGGCTGCCTCTGTATTTTTTTCAAGTGAGATAACATTTTCGGCTAGTTTCTCTTTTAATATTCTATAGCTGGTAAATAGGTAATCAATTTCCTTGATAGATGATTTTTCATTAAGACTCGATTTTGTGTTTTTGAAATTTGAAAAGATAAAATTCGAGATATCTAAAGAAAGGGATTTGATGTCTTTAGTGAAATATTTTGAAATGTAAATACATAGAAATAAAGCGATTGCAATCATTAAAACAGACTGCCCTAATTGAAAATAGAATAACTGTTTTTTTAAATCATTGATTCGGTTTTCGTTTTGGGAAATTATTTGATTAAGGTTAATTTCTATTTGTTCATTAAGTTGATTAATTTTTCCGTTGAGTCCTGTGTCATGAGTTTGACCTAATTGGTTACTTATAAGTACTAACTTATCAAAATAGGATTTATATTCTTTGATGATTTGTTTTGTTTTTGAATTGATTTCACCCGATGCAATTGTTGTATTATAAAGTTCTTGAAATTTATTGATATAATTTTTTTCAGAGCGTAAGAGATAATCTTTTTCATGACGTCTAAATTGAAGAATAGTTGATGACGTTAAATATCCTTTTTCTTCAAGATCATGTGCTTTTTCTCGCATTTTACCTTCAATTCCATAATCTTTGAAACCTCGTATAAGCGCCAGTTTTTTGTACAATTGAATCGTAATAATCAATTGGTCAATTTTATTAAATAAGTAGGCTTGTGTATTACTGTCAACTTTTATACGTAGGTCTTGAGATTCTTTAAAAATTTGGTTAATATCATTTCTTTGTTCTTTAAGATTAGTAATGTATTGTTTTAAATCTTTTTGATTTTTATTGATATAAAATCCTTCTTCTTTATATCCATAAAGTAAAAAGTTCTGAAAACGCTTGATATTGGCACTAAAATCCTGTGAAATCCGATAAGATTGATAGCTAAAATTATTGAGGTTGTCGATTTTTCGATCTATTGTAAGATAAGTTAGGAACCAAACCAGAATTAGAAAAATCATCGCTGAAAATGATATAAAGATTTGGACTCTAAAATCACGAACTTTTGGGACTGAAAATTTCAATGGTATTTTTTAAATACAAAATTATAGGCTAACACATGTTCTTGTATTAATTGAATGGGATGAAAAAGTTAATTTATTGTAATGATTAATTATATCTATAAATACAAATTACCCTACAGTACAGGATACTGTGTAAGATAAATCTTTTTAACTTTCGGGACTATTAACAAGCTATCCATAACCATGAAAAAAAATCTTATTGTATTAATGTCTTTGATGTTTGTGATTTCTGTCTATTCACAAAAAATCATTAAAAATCCTAAAACGGGTTTTTCTACAGTTCCTTACTTATTTATTAATAATATTGAAATGACAGATTCAATGACAGTTGTTTCATTTCAAATTTCTCAATATTCAGGTTATAAGTTTTCCATTCCAAAGAAAACGTATATCAAAGATGTTTTAAAAGATGAAAAGTTATTTATCAAAAGTGCCGAAGGTGTTTCGATGAAGGGAGTTAATGTAGTTCCGGAATCAGGTGTTTTAAATTATAAATTGATATTTGGAAAATTAGATAAGTCAGTTACTAAAATTGAATATGGTGAAGCAAATGATGGAGGGGATTGGTTTATACACGATATTGCATTACAGGATGTACCTAATCCATCAGGTATTAATAAGGAATTAGAAGGAAATTGGTTTAATACTAATAATGGAAACTGGGAAATAGGCTTTTTTGATAACAATGTAGTTTATAAAAACCAAGTTTGGAACTATGAAAAAGTAACTTTAAAAAATGGTAATGGATCAGTAAGGCTTAGCAATAAAGACAAAAATGTGACTTTGCTTGTTAAAAAAGGAAAAGAAGGAAGCTATTTTATAGGTGAAAATCTTAAATCACTTAATGCTTTTTCGAACTCTTTTACGGATGAACTATTAAAAACAATTCCAAAAGATGTAGTTTATGAAATGCCTGTTTTTAAATCTGATTCAGCAACATATAGCGGATATATAAAGAATTATAGTCCTAAGGCCGCTGTAAAAACTATCGCGATTCATATTGATGATATTATCACCGGAGCGCAAAATACTTTTGTGGCACAAATTAATAATAATGGTTTTTTCTCTATAAAGCTTCCGTTGTACTATCCACACGAAGTTTGGGTGCGTTCTTCTATTTTTAATGGTTCGGTTTATTTGGAACCAGGGAAAGATGTTTTTCAACTATTAGGGGATAGACAAACGATTTTTATGGGGGAATCAGCCAGAATAAACGCCGATTTATTAAGAACCCAAAATGTAAGACGTTCGGATTATGAAGATATGATGCGTATTATTTTAGATATGAATCCGCAAGACTATAAAATATATTGTCAAGGCATAGCTAATAAAAAAATGGAGTCATTGGAATCTATAAGAAAATCAAATGCCATTGGCAGCAAAGCTTATCAAATAGGAAAATTGGAAATTGAATACAATGCTATTGCTCAGATGATGAATTATCAGCGCGATAAAGAAACTGCTTTTCGATTAAAAAATAAAATACCAAATAATCAAATGGAAATCAGCCTAAAAAAAGATACTCTTACTGCTGATTATTATCAATTTTTGACAGATGATGTTATTAATAATCCATTAGCGGTAATTTCTACGCATAGTTACCAAAATGTTATTAATAGCTTGCAGTTTTTAGATTTATTAAGATTAGGGAATTTTTCAAATTCGTTTTTAGAAACCGCTGATGAAATCGAAAAAAGTGGTTATTCTTTAACTAAAGAAGAACAACAATTATTGATTGATTTTAAAGATGTTGAAGCATTTCAAAATCGACCTGCTCAAAAAGAATTTGAGAAAAAATATGGGGAAATAAGTGCTTCTTTTTTTACCAAACACCAAAAAATAATTAAAGAAATAAGAAAAGATGGTATTTACAATACTTCTGATTTAGAAGCGTATTTAATCAAAAATAATATCCCAATTTCAAAAGAAGAAAAAGATTTTATAAAGGCAGAAAAAAGATTAGCAAAAGAGACATCTCCGGAACAAATTAAGAAAAATTTTGCTGTATATGAAGCGCTTAATTCTTTTTATCAAAAACATCAAATTCTTTTGAGTCAAATTTATAATGAGAAAAGAGCTGCTTTCAGAAATAAAAAACTAGCTGAACTATTTACTATCAAAGAAGGTTTCGCAACCGATATTATGAAGTCTCAGGATATTTGTAATAAAGTAGTGGATCAGCTTACTCCTTTGTCTCAAGAGGAATTAATACGACAACAACAATCCATACAAACTCCTTTTATTGCAGATTATATTAAAAAATGTAATAATGAATCATTGGCAAAAATTCAAGTAAATAAATTGAAAACGGGTTATGTGCTTAACGAAACACCAAAAACGGAAGCTGATAAATTATTTGCCGAAATTATGAATAAATATAAAGACAAGCTTGTTTATGTTGATTTTTGGGCCACTTGGTGTGGGCCATGTCGTTCTGGAATTGAGCGTATCAAACCTTTGAAAGAAGAGATGAAAGATAAAGGTATTGTCTTTGTTTATCTTACTAATCAAAGTTCTCCAGAACAAACTTATTCAGCTATGATTCCAGATATAAAAGGGGAGCATTATCGATTATCAACCGACGAATGGAATTATTTAGCCGCAAAATTTAATATATCAGGGATTCCACATTATATGTTAGTGAGTAAGGATGGACAAGTTATCAATCCAAAGTTAGGGCAACATTCTAATGAAGAATTAAAGAAAATTTTAGAGAAGGAGTTGTAAAAAATAGTTAAGACAATGTATTCCCAACAAGAGTTTTCAAATGAATTTCTTTTGTTGGGAATTTTATTTTAAAAATAAAAATTGCTCATTTTTTGTATTGTTATTCAAAAATAAAATATAACTTTGTGTTTCAAAGTACTTTAATTATGAATCAGAAGCATCAAGAAGATTTAATGCATATCCGTTCCATGATGGAACGTTCTTCCCGATTTATTTCCCTGAGCGGACTTTCAGGTGTTTTTGCTGGACTTTCGGCACTTATTGGCGGTTTGTATGCGTGTCAATTATTGGAAAAAGAAGGTGTTGGCTATTTTGAAAGCAATGAAGTTGAATTTTCACATGACTTAATTCTGCAACTCATAATTATTGGATTGTTGATTTTTGTTTCTGCTTTAGGCTTTGGTATTCTTTTTACAGTGCGAAAAAGTAAAAAAAATGATTTGCCTATCTGGACTTCAACAACCAAAAAGATGTTGTTCAATTTAGCTATTCCATTAGTTGCCGGGGGAGTTTTTTGTCTGGCTTTACTTTATCATCAATTCTTTGTTTTGGTTGCTCCTGTTACTTTAATTTTTTATGGTTTAGCATTAGTTAATGCTGAAAAATATACTTTTTCAGATATTAAGTATTTAGGTTTTTGTGAAATCCTTATTGGATGTATTTCTCTTTTTTATTTAGGATACGGTTTGTTGTTTTGGATTTTTGGTTTTGGTATTTTGCACATTTTTTACGGATTAGTAATGTTCAAAAAATACAAATAATTTACCAATGGGAATGATAGATCAGTTAAATAAGGATTTTGAAAGTCGGGTCAGATTAGGTATAATGTCTGTACTGATGGTCAATGACTGGGTTGATTTTACTGAAATGAAATCGCTTTTGAATATTACTGACGGTAATTTAGCGAGTCATTCTACCGCATTGGAAAAAGCGCAATATATTGAAGTAAAGAAAGAATTTGTAGGTAAGAAGCCTAAAACTTCCTATCGTGTTACTCAAAAAGGGCGCGAAGCTTTTAAAGCTCATTTAGATAGCCTTGAAATATTGTTGAAATCGAATAGTTAAAAAATTTTTATCAATAAACTTTGAAACACAAAGTACTTTTAAATTTATTTATTATGAAAAAAATCCATTTTATTTTGCTCAGTAGTCTGATTTTTACACTTTTATTTTACAATGAAGAAGTAGGGGTGAATCTGGCTCTTTTTGGCTTAGCTTTAGTAGCTTTTATTTGTTATTTCTTTCAGGAAAAATTTTCGCAAAGGCTTCATCTTTTTTTGGTAATTACGTCGGTTTTATCCTGTTTTGCTTTTGCCTGGTATGGTGATTTTGTTTCTTTTTTAGCATTATTTCTTTCAATTGTTTTTTTGCAATTTAAAGTTCAGGATTCCAGTCTTAAGTTGGTTCAGGTTTTTCCATTGATTTTTTTAAATGGAATAACAACTTTGGGCCGTGTTTTTATGTTTTCTCAATATTTACCTAAGCGAAAAGTGAATAATAATTTGGCCAAAAAACTCATTGCATATGGAGTAATTCCAGCAGTTTTTTTAGGTTTGTTTTTTATAGTTTACTCTTATGGCAGTAATCATTTTTCATCGCTTTTCACAGATTATTATTTGGATTTGGATGTTTGGCATCTTGTTGTAATTGCCATTTTGGGTTTTTACTTTTCCTTTACTTTTTGGAATTATTGGATTCCTGAATTTTGTTACGAAAAGAACAGCCTTTTGGATAATGATTTTAATAAAAACGAGAAGATAGAAGCAGTTTCTTCATTTTCTTTTTTGGATATCGATTTTGAAAGGAAAAGTGGTGAGATTACGTTGTTTTTATTAAATATTTTACTTTTTGTTTTTATAGCAACCTATAATTACGAACAGTTTTTTGAGGTAGTTCAAAAATCAAATCTTAGTGCCGATACACACGAAAGAGTCAATGCGGTTATTTTTTCGATTATAATGGCAGTAGGTGTGATTTTGTTTTATTTCAAAGGTGGATTTAATTTTGATGCAAAAGCAAAATCGCTTAAAAAATTAGCTAAAATTTGGATTGCTTTAAACGGAGTTTTGATTGTTAGTGCATTAATTAAAAATGCAGAATATGTTTCATATTATGGTTTGACTTATAAGCGATTAGGTGTTTATGCCTTTTTGATTTTGGCTTTGATTGGTTTGTTTTTTTCTTTTATAAAAATCATCAGGCAAAAAAAAAATTTTTACTTATTCAACCAAATGGTTTGGTATTGTTATGGAACAATTTTATTATGTAGTTATGTGAACTGGGGGGATTTAATTACCCGATATAATATTTCTGTTATTAGAGGAGTAGAAGTACGGTTTTTAAGAAGTTTAGAGTATAATCATAAAGCATTTAATGAATATTTGAAATTACATCCCAAACAAGGAGAGGAAAAGAGCTATGAAATTGAAAATCATCGAAATGATTCTTTTTTGTCTAAAGCGCTCTATTATGAGTTCGTAGAAGTAAAATAAGTTAAAAAAATCCCATCTGTTTTAAAACGAGATGGGATTTTTGTATTTAAGAGTTTCTTCTTCTAAACTTTGGATCATCTTTTTTGATGAATTCTGTTCTTCGTTTTGGAGTTTCCGTTTTAGGTAAACTCGCTTCTTCTGTTTTGCTCGAAGGAGCGATGAGTTGGTTGAGTTCTTTAATTTCGGCATCGGTCAATTCGCGGTAGCGTCCCACAGGAACATCCAGTGAAATATTGATGATACGGATGCGTTTTAATGCCGTTACTTCATAACCTAAATACTCACACATTCTTCGGATTTGGCGGTTTAAGCCCTGTGTCAGAATGATTTTGAAAATGTATTTGCTTATTTGTTCCACCTTACATTTTCGGGTTACAGTGTCTAAAATAGGCACGCCATTACCCATTCTTTGAATAAAACGATCGGTGATGGGTTTGTTTACTGTTACGGTATATTCTTTTTCGTGATTGTTTCGGGCACGTAAAATTTTGTTAACGATATCACCATCATTTGTCATGAAAATCAAGCCTTCGGAAGCTTTGTCTAATCGTCCGATGGGGAAAATTCGTTTGGGATAATTGATATAATCTACAATATTGTTGCGAACGTCTAAATTGGTCGTACATTCAATTCCCACAGGTTTGTTGAATGCCAGATAAATTGGTTTTTCGCTTTTTTCATGAATTAATTTTCCGTCAATACGTACTTCGTCATTAGGGCCAACTTTCGTTCCTAATTCAGGGACAGCCCCATTAATGGTCACGCGACCTTCTTCGATAAATTTATCGGCTTCACGACGCGAACAAAAACCGGTTTCGGCAATGAATTTATTAAGACGTTTTAGATTTTCTTCCATGCTGCAAAAGTAAGCAATTTGAAAATGCGATGATTTGTAATTTTGAAAATGTTTAGAATCTATTTCCGGTAATTGTTTTTATTTTTTTGGAAATAAAAAAGCCGCAATTTTTTGGTACAATTCTTCATCATGAAGTTTGTGGCCTAAACCTTTTGTTTCAATAAATTGGACATTTTTCCAAGATTGAGCAATTTTTTTTCCTTCTTTGAATAGTACGATGCGATCTTCTATATCGTGAGCCAGGAATCCTTTAACTTCTATTTTTGAAGCAAATTCATGTGCGCTAAATTCGTGTAAACTTTGTTTTAAAATGTTTACATATTTATTTTCTAAAGCTTTTACGATCTTATTGTTTAAGCTAAGAAGCGTAATAAAATTATTAAATATAATAGTGAAATCACTTGGAGCTCCCAGAATAACCATTTTTTGAATATTGGGATTTTGATATTTGTATTGGTAATACAAACAAGTTTTTCCACCTAAAGAATGTCCGATGATGTAGTCTATTTTATGTTTTTTTGCAACGATATCAATAAATTCGGCATATTTTGGAACGGTGAATTCTTTTCCGCTTGATAATCCCTGAGCAGGACCATCAATTGCAATTATGGTACTGCCGGATTGCTTCAGGTGTGCTAATGTTTTTTTCCATCGGGATGAATTGCTTTCCCATCCATGAATTAATAAAATGATGGTTTCATTCCCTTTCCAAATATACGTTTGAATCGATTCGCCATTGTTCGAAATTGTCTCGAGCTGGGCTTCTTCTAAAAATTTTGGGATTTTGTTTTTTTTGAACTTTCCTTTTCTGGGCATACTAAAAAAGCCATGCGCAATTTGAATTGCTTTTTCAGGAAAGATAAAACTCAATAGGTTAAGGTATAAACCAATTGATTTAGTAAATATAAAATAAAGGGCTTTCTTCATAATAAAAAAGTCCCGATGGTGAATCGGGACTTAAATATAATTAAATACTTGCGAATAAGTTTTCCATTTTTTCTTTTTCTTCTTCAGCTAAGCTGCTGTCGACTAAAATTCTTCCGGAATGCTCATCGATGATGATTTTCTTTCTGGAAGCAATCTCCACCTGAGTTTGTGGTGGAATAGTGAAGAATGAACCTGCAGAAGCACCTCTTTCTATAGAAACTACTGCTAATCCGTTACGAACACTTGAACGAATTCTTTTGTAAGCAGCTAATAATCTTTCTTCGATTTGCTCTTGAAATTCTGCTGATTTTTGAGTTAGGAATTCTTCTTCTTTAGCAGTTTCTGCCATGATATCATCTAACTCTAATTTTTTATGTTTTAAGTGATTCGATTTCAATTCTAATTTTTCTTTAGATTGAGCAATAATCTCTTTTTTGTGTTCGATAGAAGCTTTCATTTCTTTCATTTGCTTTTCAGCTAATTGAATTTCTAACTCCTGGAATTCAATTTCTTTAGTCAAAGAGTTGAATTCTCTGTTGTTACGAACGCTTTCTTGTTGTTTTGTATATTTTTTAATAGCTTCTTTGTGCTCATCGATGCTATTCTTTTTAGCTTTAATTTGCTCTTCAATAACTTCAAGCTCTGCTTTTAATTTTTCAGAACGAGTGCTTAAACCGGCAACTTCATCTTCTAAATCTTCCACTTCTAGAGGAAGTTCTCCTCTTACATTTCTAATTTCGTCAATTTTAGAGTCAATTAATTGTAAATCGTAAATGGCTCTTAACTTGTCCTCAACACTTAATTCTTTCGTATTAGTCATATTATATATTATAAGTACTTAACTGGATTTGTATTTTCTTCTGATAAAATGATTGCAAAATTAAGAATTTTTTTTCGAAGATAATCAACAATATAATTTTTTGTATAACGTTCACTTTCAAAATGTCCAATATCGGCCAAAATAAGTCGGTTTTCAGCTTCATAAAATTGGTGATACTTTAAATCGGCGGTCAAAAAAACATCCGCTCCGGCCTGAATGGCGTTTTTGATGGCAAAACTTCCGGAACCTCCCAACACGGCAACTTTTTGAATCTTTTTACCTAAAAATTGTGAATGCCGAATGCCATCTGCCTGCATTTTATTTTTAACCAATTCTAAAAAGGCTTTTTCATCCATAGGCTTTTCCAGTTCGCCTATCATTCCTAAACCAATATTTTGATGCGCATTTTGCAAATCGTAAATTTCATAGGCGACTTCTTCGTAAACATGATTTTTGAACAAGGCTTTTAAAATTTTAGATTCCAAATATTTTTCAAAAGTAACTTCTATTTTGATTTCGTCACTTTCTACAAATTCGAATCGTTCCCCAATTTCCGGATTACTGTCTTCATTGCCCATATAAGTCCCAATTCCTTTTGAATTAAAACTGCAATCTTCGTAATTTCCTATTTTTCCAGCTCCTGCATCAAATAAGGCATTGCGAAGTTTCTCAGCATTTTCAGGAATCGTATAAGTGATTAATTTTCGAATAAATTGCTGTTTCGGAATTAATATTTTTGTTTTTGTTAAGCCTAAAGCATCACAGAAAATTTTATTCACACCCTGCTGATGATTGTCTAAAGCAGTATGAACAGCATAAATAGCGATGTCGTTTTTTATAGCTTTCAGAATGGCACGTTCCACATAGTTTTTGCCTGTTATTTTTTTGATTCCGGAAAATAAAATAGGGTGGAAACAAACTACCAAATTGCAATTTTTAGCAATAGCTTCATCAATTACATTTTCCAGTGCATCATGGCAAACTAAAACTCCGGTAGCTTCGTCAGTTTGATCGCCCACTAGTAAACCTACATTGTCAAAATCTTCAGCATAGGCAAGAGGCGCCATTTCTTCGAGTACGGAAATTATTTCTTTGATTTTACTCACTGTTTTTATTTTTATGGTGTTCGTGAATCTTCGATTTCATCTTTTGGTTTTTTAGGTTAAACAAATTAACGAATTACAAATTTACTTTGAAATAAAAAAATTACTTTCGTACTTATGAATGTACTCCGAAAAATACTCTTTCCTTTTGCTTTTTTATACGGTTTGATAACCGGAATTCGTAATTTTCTTTTTGATAAAGGGATTTTAAAATCCTATAGTTTTGATTTGCCTGTGATTGCTGTTGGGAATTTGTCAGTAGGAGGAACAGGGAAAACGCCACAAATTGAATATTTAATTCGATTACTTTCTGCAAAATACAAAGTAGCAACACTAAGTCGCGGATACAAACGAAAATCTGAAGGTTTTGTTTTGGCTGATGCCAATGCAAATGCTGAAATCCTTGGTGACGAACCTTTTCAGTTTTTTGAAAAATTTCCGGAAATTCAGGTGGCTGTTGATGCTAACCGAAAAAATGGTATCGAGCAATTGCTTTGGCAAAAAGAAAAACCGGATGTGATTTTATTAGATGATGCGTACCAACATCGGAAAGTCAAAGCGGGATTTTATATATTACTGACGGCTTACGGCGATATTTATGCCGATGATTTTATGTTGCCAACAGGTAATTTGCGAGAAAGTCGCTCTGGTTCCAAAAGAGCCGATTTAGTAGTTGTTACTAAATGCCCACAGAATCTTCCAGAAGCAGAACAGCTTTTGATAAAAAAGAAATTAAAACTATCCGATTCTCAGGAATTGTTTTTTAGCTGTATTGCTTATGATGATTACATTTATTCTGAAAAGGAGAAAATTGAAGTAAGTGAAATTAAAGAAGAAAAGAAATTACTTTTGGCCGGAATTGCTAAGCCGGAACCTTTTTATACTTATTTAGAGAATGATAATGATTTGTGTTTGACATATCCGGATCATCACCATTTTTCTGAAAATGATATTCAGGAAATTATCGTTAAAGCTCAGGATGCCATTATTATAACTACTGAAAAAGATTATGTGCGTTTAAAAGGAAAATTACCTCAGGAACAACTTTTTTATTTACCAATACAAAGTAAGTTGCTTTCGGCAGCTGATTTATTTGACAAGAAGATTTTAGAATATGTGGGAGCAAGTACAGCAAACCGTTAATTTCATCAAAGAGAAAACAGAATTTACACCTGAATTCGGTGTAATTTTAGGTTCAGGATTAGGCAATTTTACCGAAGATATTCAAGTTGAATTTACTTTGCCTTATGCTGAGATTCCAAATTTTCCCGTTTCAACCGTTGAAGGTCATAAAGGAGCCTTGGTTTTTGGAACTATAGGTGCCAAAAAAATTGTGGCTATGCAGGGGCGTTTTCATTATTATGAAGGCTATTCCATGCATGAAGTTACTTTTCCGGTTCGTGTTATGAAGTATTTAGGGGTTCAAAAATTGATTGTTTCGAATGCTTCGGGAGGAGTAAATCCAAATTATAATGTTGGGGACATTGTACTGATTCACGATCATATCAACTTAGTTCCTGAACATCCTTTGCGTGGAAAAAATGACGAGCGTTTTGGGCCGAGATTTGTCAATATGAGTGAGCCTTATTCGAAAAAAATGATTGCCTTGGCTAAAGATTTGGCACAAAAAAACAATATCGAAGTCAAAGACGGCATTTATTTGGGTTTACAAGGGCCTACTTTTGAAACCTTGGCAGAATACAAAATGGTAAAAATTCTAGGAGCTGATTGTGTAGGAATGTCTACCGTTCCTGAAGTGATTGTAGCGCGTCATATGGATTTAGAAACTTTTGGTGTTTCGGTTATTACCGATATGGGTAATGAAGACAGCATAGAAACGATTTCTCACGACGAAGTTTTAGAAGCTGCCCGTAAAGCAGAACCTAAGGTGCGATTGCTGATAAAAGAGTTGATTGTAAATAGTTAATCCGCAAGGTACTTGGTGAGCATCAAGTAGAAGTCATTAGGGATGAAAGGTTTGGTAATCACATCATTCATTCCAAAAGAAAGTAGCATTTCACGGTTTTCATTTAGTGAAATTGCCGTCATTGCAATAATAGGCGTTGTAGCATCAAATTTTCTGACTTCTTGAGTAGCAATAGTTCCGTTAATGCCTGGTAAGTGAACATCCATAAGCACTAAATCGAATTTATTGTTTTTAATAACTTCAATCGCTTCTTCTCCGTTATCAATTACTTCACAGTGAATATCTTTGTTTTCAAGCATTCGCTTAGTAATCATTTGATTGATTTTGTTGTCCTCGACTACTAAGATGTTTTTACCTTTTATTTTTGAAAGGTCAAAGCTAATTTCTTTTTGAGGTTTTAATTCAATTTGATTTTTAGCAATTGCTAATTTTAAATCAAATGCGAAAGTAGAACCTTCTCCAACCTGACTGGTTAAATGGATTTCACTTTCTAATAAATTCAATAATTTTTTTACAATGGTTAAACCCAGACCGGTACCACCGTATTTTCGGTTGATTTCGGTTGAACCCTGAGAAAAACTTTCAAAAACACTTTCCAACTTTTCTTCCGGAATTCCAATTCCAGTGTCACTGATTTCGAAAGAGATCGTTGCAGTTTCATTTTCGAGCGACTTTAGTTTAGCTACAATACTCACTTTTCCATTCTTAGTGAATTTAAGTGCATTGTTGATTAAGTTGATGAAAATTTGCGAAAGTCGAATTGGATCACCAATAAAATGAGTTGGAATTTGTGAATCAAAATCCAAAATAAATTCATTTCTGTTTTTAGTGGCAATTTCAATTAAGGAATTTTTAATGTCTTCTAATAATTTTAGAAGATTAAAATTGATATGTTCTAATTCAATTTTGTTAGAGTCAATTTTATTAATTTCTAAAATGTCATTGATAAAAGCCGTGAGATAGTTTCCGGAATATTGTAAAGAACTAAGGTAATGTAATTGCGATTTTTTAGGGTTTTCTTCTAATAAAAGATGCGTGATTCCATTGATTGCATTAAGAGGAGTTCGCAATTCATGACTTACAGTTGATAAGAAATCAGCTCGGGCATTAGAGGCTTTTTCGGCCTTTTCCTTAGCTTTGATTAGTTCGTTATTTTTTTCCTGTAATAATAAATTTGTTTTCTTTTTGATTTTATTGTTTTTGTATAAAGAAAAGCATAACAAGGAAAGAATTGCAATTAATGCAATAGATAAATAATTGATTAAACGGGAAAAATTTTCAGTACGTTCTTGTTCTTTTCTCTTTTTGTCAATTCGAGCCTGATGAATTTTTCGTTGACTTTCTTTAAATGCTTCATAGTCGTCGATACCTAATTTTTCATTATTGGCAATAGCAATATTTTCTTTTAAATTAAGATGTAATTTTAGATAAGAATAAGCACTGCTTTTATCGAGCATTTTATCGTAAACAGAACTTATTGCCAGTAAAATTTCCGATTTTTGTTCGACATTTTGGCTTTTAGAATTTAAACTTAAAGCTTTGTTGAAATAGCTTAGGGCTAAATTATTGCGGGAGTTTTGTTCTTCAATAAGTCCCATTTGGTAATAGGCCTCTGCTTTAGTATCAAGTTTTCCGGCTGAATTTGGTTTGGAAAGTATTAACTCAAGTTGTTTTGTTGCTAAATTATATTTTTTGTTTCCTATGTTGATTATAGCTTTTTGCAGCAGGATTAAATCATCGTTTTCTTTGATGTCTAGTGCTGCAGAAATAGAGATTGTTTTATTGATGCAAATTTCGGCAGCAAAAAAGTTCTTTTTTTCAATATATGACAGTCCTAGGTAATAATACGCTTTGGCATATTCAGGATTAGGTCTTATTGTTTTAAAAAGACTGATACTTTCGGTTAATTTTTCAATAGCATCGTCTAGTTTTTTTAATAAAAAATATAATCTACCGAGTTTGGCTGTTTGAATTGCCTGCTCTTTTTTTAAGGAGTTTTCCTGAGCGTAATTGATTGCTTTTTGAGTATAAAAAAAGACTTCTTTGTATTTGTTAGTTTTAATGTTAGCATCGGCTAAATTGTTGTAATAGCTAATGCTGTCTGTTTCTTTGTTTTGAGAAAACAGAGCGGAATTAAATAAAAAAGAGAAAATCAGTAAAAAAATGATTTTATATTTCATTCAATTAGTTGGGTTTAGTCAAAAGTATTAAATCGATTAAACGTGATGAATAACCAATTTCGTTATCGTACCATCCAACAACTTTTACCATTTTATCAATTACAGAAGTAAGTTGGGCGTCAAATAAGCAGGAATTTCTGTTCCCTACAATATCCACTGAAACGATTGGGTCTTCGGTATAATCCAGAATTCCTTTTAGTTCATTTTGCGAAGCTAATTTAAAAGCTTCATTTATTTCTTCGATGGATACCGCTTTTTTTACATTAAAAGTAATGTCAGTAAGTGAGCCATCCGGAACTGGAACACGGATTCCGCATCCTCCAATTTTGCCTTCTAAGATAGGGAAAATTTTTGTCAATGCTTTAGCCGCTCCTGTTGTGGTAGGAACAATCGATTGGCTGGCACCTCTGGCTCTGCGCAAATCCTTATGTGGCTGATCATGTAAACTTTGGTCAGTAGTAAAGGAATGGATTGTAGTGATATAAGCTTGTTCAATGCCACACAATTGATCAATTATCTTAATCATAGGAGCTGCATTGTTTGTGGTGCAACTGGCATTGGAAATGATTTTTTCAGTTCCATCAAGAATATGTTCGTTTACTCCTAAAACTACCGTTTTGATGGTATCTACTTCTGATGGTGCCGAAAGAATAACTTTTTTAGCTCCCGCAATGATATGTTGGTTTAAGTCTTCGTAGGTTTTGAATTTTCCGGTTGATTCTATTACAAAATCAATGTTGAGATCAGACCAATTAAGGTTTGAAATGTTTTTTTCGTGAAAAAAGGCAAAATGTGTTCCATCAATTGAAAAGCCTTTTTCATCCGCACTTACTTGATTTGGTAAAACTCCATGAATACTGTCGTATTTAATGAGATGTGCCATAGTTTTTGTATCGGCGATATCATTAATAGCAACAACTTCTATTTCAGGATGATTTAAAAGTAGACGAAAAAGGTTTCGGCCAATTCGACCAAAACCATTGATGGCAATTCTTGTTTTCAATTTTATATTTTAAACGATAAAAAGATTAAAGGATGTGTTTTTGTGCTTTGTATGAAGAACGAACCAGAGGACCACTTTCAACATGGCGGAAACCTAATTCTAAACCAAATTGTTCGTATTTAGCAAACTGTTCCGGAGTGATGAATTCCTTAACTGGCAAATGTTTTTTTGTAGGTTGAAGGTATTGTCCCAGAGTTACAACATCAACGTTTGCAGCTCGTAAGTCTCTCATAGTTTGGAAAACTTCTTCTTCCAGTTCACCAAGACCTAGCATAATTCCTGACTTAGTTCTATTGATTCCTTTTTCTTTTAAGTAGCGCAAAACTTCTAAGCTACGGTCATATTTTGCCTGAATACGTACTTCACGAGTTAATCGGCGTACTGTTTCCATGTTGTGAGATACCACTTCAGGATTTGCTTCCACAATACGATCGATGTTTCTTTCGATTCCCTGAAAGTCCGGAATTAAAGTCTCTAGAGTTGTAGTAGGATTCATTCTTCGAATGGCTCTTACTGTTTCTAACCAAATGATAGAACCTCCATCTTTTATATCATCTCTGTCCACACTTGTAATTACGGCATGTTTAATGTTCATGATTTTAATAGAACGAGCCACTTTTTCAGGTTCGTCCCAGTCAACAGTTTCAGGTCGTCCTGTTTTTACGCCACAAAAACCACACGAACGGGTACAGATATTACCTAAAATCATAAAAGTAGCTGTTCCTTCGCCCCAGCATTCGCCCATATTAGGGCAACTACCAGAAGTACAGATGGTATTTAAGCTATATTTATCAACTAAGCCTCGAAGTTCCGTATATTTTTTTCCAATAGGGAGTTTTACTTTTAACCATTTTGGTTTAGCAACATTTGCTGCTGGTTCAGTTTGGCTTGTAACGGGAGTATTGTTATCTAAAACAGTTTCCATATATCAATTTTAAGGCTACAAATATACGGAATGTTCCTTTAAAAAGAGCTGTTTTAAATGCGGTAGCTAAGGGAGAGATTTGTTAAATAAATCAAAATGATTTTCAAGGTTACTTTTGTAAGTGAATAGCAGTAAAAACTAAAAAAGCATTCGAATGACCGAATGCTTTTTTGTCTTTTTAATAGTTTAATTTTATTCTATTTGGACAACAATAGGCAAGTTGTACGCTGTTCTTACAGCTTTTGAATTGTAAATTCCAGGTGACCATTTGGCTTTAATAGATTTTAAAACGCGAATAGCTTCTCTTTCTAAAGCTGCTCCAGGATGATTTAATACTTTGATATCCGTCATACTGCCGTCTTTTTCTACAACAAATGAAACTGTAATACGCACATTTCTACTGTCTTCCATCGCAGGGCTTACAAAATGATTTCCTACATAACGGTAAAATTTTTCGATACCTCCGGGAAACTCTGGTTTTCTGTCTAAGACTCCTGAGTTTACAATTTCGGTTCCGTTAGTTTCAGTATTTCCAATTGCAGTACCGTTTCCGTTAATTGTTCCGCCTTCAACACCGCCTATTACACCTCCTTCAGAACCAGCAGTTGTCATTCCGTTGGATGGATTTTCTACAGGATTTGTTCGGTCTAAGGTATATGTTGTTACAGGAGTTGCTTGGGTTGCACTTGTTACTATAGGATTGATGAGTTGTTTGGTGTCAACGGCGTCAGTTATAGTTTGAGATTGTGCAGGAGGCGGTGCAGCTGCGGCGGCTTCCGGTTTTTGTTCAGCCTGATAAATATCCTCTAGCTGGATGACTGTTTTACTCCAGTCTACATCGACGGGAATACTGACTTCTTTACCATTGAAGACATGCAATAAATTAGGGATTACAATTAATGAAGAGCACAATAAAATACCCAGACTGAGTGCCTTAAAAGTAGTTTTTGTGGTTTCCTGACGCAATTGAAAAGCGCCGTACTCTTTGTTTCTGTTTTCGAAAACTAGATTAATCCATTTGCTTTCATAAAGACTGTGATTTGACATAAGATATAGATTTAATGGTTAAAGAATTGGTTAAATCGTATGCGTATGTGGTATTTTTATTTATACCGATTAAATTATAAAATTTATATGTAAATTCCTAATCCTTGTTTAGAATAATTTTAATTAATTTTTTTATGATTTTAATTGTATCAAAAAATAAAAGCGTCTTAATTGACGCTTTATTTATAGGGGTTATTTAAGTTTCCAAAGGGCACCGTTTTTTGTTTGGCATTTTATCAATGTTCCTTTTTGGGATAAGTCATTTAAAATTTGTTCGCCTTCCTTTCTGGAAAGATTGGATAATTCTGAAAATTCTTTAGCAGTTAAAGAAGGGTATTTATTAAATAATGAATTCCAGGAAGTTTCATAATTCTTTTTCAAAGCTTTGGGAAAAACTTTTATAATCATTTCTTCAAAGGCAGCATAAGGTTTAAAACCGTAAAGTATTTGTTGGTTTTGAGAATCATCAAGGAAAAAGAGCGTAGGGAAACCGCGAACGCCCATTTGTCTGCCTAGTGCTAAATCTTGTTTGAAATCTTCAATGGCTTTGTTTTCATAATCTATTTTCATTTGTTGAACATCTAAACCGCATTCGCTGGCAGCCTGAGCAAGATGTTCCCAATTGCAAATATTCTTTTTTTCGAGAAAAACCATTTCTCTTATTTTTCGTAAAAAATGTATTGCTTTTTCTTTATTCTGTATTTGAGCTGCTTTGAACGCAATAGAAGGCGGATAGGAGGAGTGAAGCGGATTTTCTAGCCAAACATCACCGTCGATAGGCATGTCATAATAAAGGCTTACTTCGTTCCAATGATGCGCCAAATCCGAAGGTTTACTGATTCCTCCGCTGTTATAACTCCAATCTGGTAAAAGACCACCCATGCGGTATTCTATTTCAATTTCAGTACCGTATTCTAGTTTGAGTTTTCGTAATTGAGGTTCGATTCCCCAGCAGGAAGAGCAAATTGGATCTGTGAAATAAATAATTTTTACAGGTTTTTCCAGAGTATTATTTTGAAGTTTTGAAGCGGATTGATTTGTAGTAGCTATTTCGCAAATTCCTGTTGCAGGATCGCAAAGTAATGGATTGTTGTTTTGGGCCATCGTATTAGTAGTTTGAGTTTTAGAATCAATAGCATAGAACAACAACAGCGCTACAATTATTTTGAGTTTCATTTTAGTGGAAATTATGCGCTTTAGGTTGATTGATCTTTAATGTTGTTTAATTTGTACTTTTGTGCAAAGTTGAAAAGATATTTTTTATAAGTCAATTAGTCAAAAAAAGATGACCACTAAAATAGTGATAACGAAAGTAATTGTCCGGCAGAAGGACTTTTGAAAATGCTTTCAGGTAAATGGAAACCTCAAATATTCCGATTAACACTTGATGGTGCAGTGCGGTTTAATGGTTTGCTGCGTCAATTAGAGGGGTCTAATAAGCAGTCGGTTGCGACAGCTTTGAGAGAATTAGAAGAACAGGGTATTTTGGAAAGAGTTGTAATTGAACAAAAACCTTTGCATGTAGAATACCATTTATCCGAAAAAGGTAAAGCTTTAGTACCTGTTTTTCTTCAGTTGGAATCTTTGTCGTAGGTTTTGTGTTGGATATGCTGTTTTTTAGTAGTTTTCAATTTTAAGCTTTAGTTAGTAGGATTTCATTCTTTACAATGCTGTTTTTGTGTTCAAAAGTATTCTTCAGTTAATGCGAGCGTCTCGTTCGTACTTATCTTGTTTTTTTAGCTAATTAGTGACTATTACGGGCAAGAAATGTCATTAAGTTTAGGAAGATACACCTTGTTTTATCATTCCGAAGAATGAGGAATCTCATCAACTAGCTCGATAAAGTTGCCCTTCTTTGTGGGCACGGAAAAGATTTCCGCGCTATCGGGTCGAAATGACACAAAATCCGCATCACTTAATGAGATTGTGATTACGCGAGCTGGAGGCTTAAATTATTTGAGTTTTATCTTTTATCAGAATTGCTAAAGACGATATTATCGAAGGAAGAAACATAATAATTAAAACTATAATTGGCTCATATGAGTCACCAATTCCGTAACTCTTAGAAAAAATAAATGGAGATAGAATTGCAAATACACATCCAAAAATCAATGAAAATATTGCAGTTAGTTTTACTAAGAGTTTATGTTTAAAATTATTCAATCCAAACGTTCTTGCTTTCCATCCAGTAATCGCCATTCCAATAAATATTGTCAATGCTAACAATGCAGTAATCTCGAGACTTTCATAAATTAAAATTAGAAACGTTATAAGTGCCATTATTGAATAAAACACAACTGAAATCCATCCAAAAATTCGAACTATTTTTTCTTTCATATGGATATGATTTTTGTGTTAACTGTTTAATGTTGTTTAATCATCGCTATTGTGAGTGTCTCGTTTGTACTTATCATGTTTTATGTCTTTAGCTAATTGGTGGCGGGCACGAGCAAGATGCTCGCGCGAACTGGGGGAGTTTTTTTCATTAAATACAAATTTTGCAAATACAAAACCATTTTAAATTAAGCACTTTCTCCCGCATTACGCTTATACAGTGTTGTCTACCATATTTTTCTTTAGTGACATTGTAAATTAAATTCTATTCTCTTTGATTTTTCATCATAGAAGACGTAAATTAACCCAACATCTCCCCACATTATTCCTGCATTATCTTCCGAATCAATTTGAAATAAGAGTTTCATCGGTTTTCCTTCGTTATCTATTGGTGTTGATTCTCCTTGAACCCATTTTGGATAACCACCAAGCTGACTTTGATAATCTTGTTCTCCAATTAGCTTTGTTACTATTTGGTCGTAACTATCCCATGGTTCATCTTCATTTAATACACACGATAGTTTAGAAGCATCATTCCCAAACAAATCAATTCCTTCCCAGTCCGGTAATGATTGAGTCGGTTTAAATTCTATTTTGCAAAATTTTGATTTTTCTATTTCTTCTGGTTTAGCAACAAATTCAGCTTTTCCTTTATCAACTTGTTTGTACGTTTTTACTAACCAACCATTATCGCTAGTGTCCCACGGAAAATCTTCCCAATCGTAGAAAAATTGCACTAACTCTATGCTTTTAGGTAACTCCAATTCAGGTGAATTGAAAACTTGAAAAATGAAGTCCAAATGTTTTCCGTTTTTACTTTTGGGCCATTGCTCGCCTTTTTCAAAATAAGGTTGTCCTCCAAAGTGAGATTCAAATTGAGAATTTTCAGGTGGTCTTGAAGCTGGCTGAATTTCTAGTTTTGTCGTTTGTCTTATTAATGGTTTAACCAAATTTTCTAAATCTGAAATGGATTTCAAATTCAATTCATCTAGTTCTTTTCGATATTTATCAAAATGCGATTCAGTTTTAGGTTTTTCAATTTTACTACTAAATATTTTTTTAAAAAAGTTCATTCTTTACGTTCAGTTTTTATATGGTACACAACTTGTTTGTATTTACTACAAATTCTCGCCTATACACCTGAAATTGGGTAGATTGGCGAAGCTTTGTTCCGCTTTTTCTTTTTTCAAATATGATTAAATATTCTTACAAAAAAAATACTTTGTTTAGATATAAAATTTTCTTTGTAGCAGGGTTTGCGTGAGGGATGGCAGCGGAGCTCTCCCGATTTTTCATCGGGAAGCGGGAGCATACAGCCCGAACCTGATGGAACGGAGTGGAAGCAGGGGCACGCCCCCCAAAAAAAAAAGAGATTCTGAAACAAGTTCAGAATAAAAAAAAATCCGACTGGTTGGCACCAATCGGATTTCTATAATTATAAGGATGAGATTGTCTCTTTCCTTGTAATGACTACTAAATGTGAATTACTTCACCGTAAGCAGCAGCAACTGCTTCCATAACCGCCTCACTCATTGTTGGGTGTGGGTGGATTGCTTTAAGGATTTCATGTCCTGTAGTTTCCAGTTTACGTGCTACAACTGCCTCAGCAATCATATCAGTAACTCCGGCACCAATCATGTGACATCCTAACCACTCACCGTATTTAGCATCAAAGATTACTTTTACAAATCCGTCAGCATTTCCGGAAGCTTTTGCTTTTCCAGAAGCTACGAATGGGAATTTTCCAATTTTTAAATCGTATCCTTTTTCTCTGGCTGCTTTTTCAGTTAAACCTACAGAAGCAATCTCAGGTGTGGCATAAGTACAACCAGGAACGTTTCCGTAATCAATTGGTTCTACGTGCATACCAGCAATTTTCTCTACACAGTTAATTCCTTCAGCAGAAGCAACGTGTGCTAGAGCCTGTCCTGGAGTTACGTCACCAATAGCGTAGTAACCAGGAATGTTAGTTGCATTGTAAGCGTTAACGATGATTTTATCTCTGTCTGTAGCAATACCAACTTCTTCTAAACCAATGTTTTCGATGTTTGTTTTGATACCAACAGCTGATAATAAAATATCTGCTTCAAGAATTTCTTCTCCTTTAGCTGTTTTAACGAATGCTTTAACTCCTTTTCCTGTAGTATCAATTTTCTCCACAGAAGAATTTGTCATTACAGTGATTCCAGATTTTTTCAAAGCTTTTTCAAATTCTTTAGAAATATCCTCGTCTTCTACCGGAACTACGTTTGGCATAAATTCAACGATAGTAACCTCAGTTCCCATAGAGTTGTAGAAGTGAGCAAATTCTACTCCGATAGCTCCAGAACCTACGATAATCATCTTTTTAGGTTGTTCTGGTAAAGTCATTGCCTGACGGTAACCAATTACTTTTACACCATCTTGTGGTAAGTTTGGTAACTCACGAGAACGAGCTCCTGTAGCAATGATAATATGATCAGCACTGTATTCAGTAACAGTTCCGTCTTGAGCAGTAACGTCTAATTTTTTACCTGGTTTTAATTTACCAAAACCATTAATAACGTCGATTTTGTTTTTCTTCATCAGGAAAGTAATTCCTTTGCTCATTCCGTCAGCAACATTACGGCTACGTTTGATAACAGCAGGGAAATCTTTGTCAAATTCAGAAACAGTTAATCCGTAATCAGAAGCGTGTTTTAAATAATCAAAAACCTGAGCCGATTTTAATAATGCTTTCGTAGGGATACAACCCCAGTTCAAACAAACTCCACCTAAGTTTTCTTTTTCAACTACGGCTACTTTAAAGCCTAATTGTGATGCTCTGATAGCAGTTACATATCCGCCTGGACCACTTCCTAAAACAATAACGTCGTATTTCATTTTATGTATTTTATTTGGTTATAAAAAAATGAATTTTGCCGAGGCATTTTCATTTTATATTAATTTCTAAAATATTTGAGACTGCGAATTTAAGGATTTATTCTGTTTTTGAAACTTCCAAAAGCACAAACTTTTAACAGAATGCTGTTTATAAATCGTGATTTTTTGAAATCTAACAAAATAGATTCGGTTTCTTATATATTTTTAGGAATACGTCAATACTTTAGTTTCAAAATGAAGGTAAAAATTTTTGCCACAGATTTGAAGGATTCTAAAGATTTTTTAAATTATACTGTAAAATAATTTGTGGAATCTGTGAAATCTGTGAAATCTGTGTTGAAAAATGCAGTTTTTAAAATTTTAGTTATCCAATCATTTTCTGTTTTCTAAGCAAAAGCCAAATTACTATTGGTGCTCCAAAAATCGAAGTCACAGCGTTAATAGGTAACGTAAGATCGCCACCGGGAACTTGCGAAATGGTATCGCAAATCAGCATGATAATAGCGCCAAAAAGCAGCGTACTCCAGAATAAAACAGTATGATTACTGGTATGAAAAACGAGTTTGGCAATGTGTGGTACAGCCAGTCCTATAAAAGCAATTGGTCCGGCAAATGCGGTAATGCTTCCTGCCAAAATGCTGGTAGCAAATATGATAATTAATCGGGCTTTATTGTAATTCAATCCCAAACTTCGGGCGTAGTTTTCACCAAGAAGTAAAGCATTTAATGGTTTGATACTGGCTAAACTCATTAGTAAACCTATGATTACACAAACGGCTAAAATGGCAATAGAGGTCCAGGATAAATTTCCTAAATTTCCTAATGACCAAAAGGTGAATTTTTGCAATTGTTCGGCAGTACTAAAAAAACTTAAAGTTCCCACAATGGCAGTACTTAAACTACCGAACATTAATCCAACAATTAAAATGGTCATTGTGTCACGCAAACGGATAGAAACCAATAAAACAGCGAGTAATACGCAAGAACTTCCCATAGTTGAAGCTAATACTATTCCGTAGGGCGAAAGGACGATTTCCTTTAAAAAAGGAGGGAGTAAAGCTGCTCCTAAAATCACAAAAGCTACTCCTAAACTAGCGCCTGAACTCAGTCCTAAAACATACGGACCGGCTAATGGATTTCGAAATAAAGTTTGCATTAATAAACCACTTATCGAAAGTCCCATTCCAACTAAAATTACCGTGATGGCTTTAGGCAAACGGTAGTTCATAATGATATATTCCCAAGTTGATTTACTGGCCTGACCGCCACTTAAACTATGGTATACTTCTTTGAAAGGAATGTTTACAGAGCCTAAACTTATATTTGTAATAAATAAAAGTAATGCTCCTAAAACTAGGTAAACAAATAGAATAGTATTTTGTTTTTGATTTCTCAATGGGAATTAATTTTTGATATTAAATTGTATATAAAACAAATTTAGCTACTTCAATGATATACATAAACAAGATATTGTGAATTTTGTCTCTATTTTTTTACCACAGATTCGCAGATTAAAAAAATAAAAATCTGTGAATCTGCGGTTTTTATTTCGCTAATACCTCTGGGTTAACCTCAGAGGTATTTTAGTTTAGTTTAGTCACAAATGTAAAAGGATAGTTCTTTAATAATTCAGGATGGAAAATTTTAATGTAATCTTTCAGCACCAAGTCAGGTCGGCTAGGGGCTAATTCATAGTAAATTGTTCCACCTGTGGCTCCTAATTTGCTTTCAAAAGTATAAACGTTTTTAGTAGCAAAAGCATCAAACTGACTGTAATGCGGATTGCTGTTTGTTAATTCGTTTAAGTTTTTAAAAGAACCGGTGGCAATCCAAACATTTGCGTTTTTTGCTTTGTCTAATATGTTTTCAAATGCTAAGCCCAGGCTGCCACTTCCTTCTAAATCAGTCCATAAGTAATTCGATTTGGCGTCTTTCATAAATTGGGCAACCCAACTTTTACCTCTGGCAACAAACCATTGATTTTGATACATCGATCCATATAAAACAGTAACTTCAGGTTTTTTATTGGCGACTAATTGTAGTGCATCATTATAGTTTTTGACAATGTTATCAAAAAGCTTTTTTCCTTCTTTTTCTTTACCAAATAAGGCTGCGTAGAGTTTAATCCATTCGGCTTTTCCTAGCGGAGATTGCTCCATCCAGTCGGCTTGAATAAGCACATTTAAACCACTTTTTTCTAAGTTGGCAATCATCGGGTTGTTGTTGTCAATTCCAAAAGTTACAATAATTTCCGGAGCTAAGTCAATTAGTTTTTCAATATTTAAGCGTTCGTTTTGACCAACATTTTTTACGATTCCGGCATCAATTAATTTTCTGGTTTTTTCAGAAGAAACATAGTCGGTATGCGGAAATCCGGTTAAATGTTTTTCAACATGCAACATTTCTAAAAAAGGAATATTGGTAGTCGAAGTCACTACGATAGATTGTAATGGGATAGTAATTGTGGTGTATTTAGAAAGACTATCAGGTATTGTGGCATTTTTTTCTTTCAAAATATAGGTAAAATCTTTATTAGCATCTGGCCAGGGATTTAAAATTTTTACAATTGAATAACCCTCGTATTTATAAATAGCCAGATTACTGGAATATTCAATTTCGTTTTTTACAGTTGCTATTGTTGTAGTGTTCGTGTTTTCGGTTTTTTTGCAGCTAATAAAGAAGCAAATACTTAAAACTGAAAAAAAGGTATAAAGTGTGTTTTTCATTGTAAATCTTAAAAAGCAACGCAAAGGTATAAGAAAATCCGCAAAATATCTTGTTTGTTTTTTGGTTTGAAAAAAAGAGACAAATACTATCTTTACTGCAAGAATGCTTAAAAAGTGATACACTGTTCCGTTTGTAAGACTGCTTTGACTGTGGCGATATTTCTCCGAAACTAAAATGGTTTGTGTGTTTTTTTAGTATTTATTAGTATAAATCAATAAAATAGAAAATATGAATTTTGTTACTTCATGGTCTGGAGGAAAAGATAGTTGTTATGCAATGATGAAGGCTGTAAAATCAGGTTTTAAACCCAAGGTGTTATTAAACATGATGAATGAAAATGGAAAGATTTCACGTTCTCATGGTTTGCCTTTGTCTATTTTGCATCAGCAAGCACAAAGAATGCAATTGCCTATTGAAACGGTTCCTGCCACCTGGGGTGATTATGAAGAAAAGTTTATTGGTGTTTTAAAAAAGTTGAAAGCTACCTTTGATTTGGATGCTGCCGTTTTTGGCGATATTGATTTACAGCCTCACAAAGATTGGGAAGACAAAGTATGTGATGCGGCTGGTATAGAAGCAGTTTTGCCTTTGTGGCAGCAAGACCGTATTAATTTAGTGAATGAAATGATTGAAAGTGGTATAATAACGATGATTGTTTCTTGTAATATCACGATGGGGGAGTCGTATTTAGGACAGATTCTGACCAAAGAATTAGCACAGCAATTGGCAGCCAAAGGAATTGATCCATGTGGCGAAAATGGTGAGTTTCATACGCTGGTCATTAATTGTCCTTTATTTACAGAGAAAATAGCGCTTCCCACATTTTCGACGGCAATACATGAGAATTATTGTTTTGTGGTATGGGATGAAGAAAGTAAAAATTAGTTGAACAACTTTATTCTTTATTTGATTTTAGTTTAAGTTGTTGGTTTTTAAAGTTATATGTTTTTGTGATTAAATGAAATTTAAACTTGATTTTTAGAAAAATTAAGTTTTATCTTTGCCGCCGTATTGAGGTTGCTCTTTTCTTTATTTTGAAAAGAACATTAAAAGGGAATTAGGTTCAATGCCTAAGCTGTACCCGCAACTGTAAGCTATCAAGCTTGTTGTTATCTACATAACCACTGTTTAGTAAGTGGGAAGTAGGAAGAGGGGAGTTGGAAGTTTATTACTTCTAACCTCTAATTTCTGACTTCTAACTTCAAAATGGGAAGGTGAACAACAAGACGCAAGCCAGGAGACCTGCCTAATATATTTGAGTATCAAACTTTCGGGAAAAAAGGTTTGGGTATGGGTAAATTCTATGCTTTTCTCCCAATTATTAGTGATTTGACAGCATGGCTGTTGTAATGTTTTATTAGAATGAACAAAAAAATCGTTCGTATTAGTGCGTTAATCGTAATGATAAGTACAAGTGTTTTGGCACAAAAAAAAGGACTAGTTTTATCGGGAAGTAATGAACTGGAAGAAGTAGTTATTTCGGATTCTAAGTTTGCTTTGCCAAAAGAAAAATCAGGAAAGGTAATTGTTAAAATTACAGCTGAGGATTTGAAAAAAAGACCAGGACAATCTATTGCTTCTGTTTTAAGTACAGTAGCAGGGGTAGAAGTGAATGGAAATCAGAGTAGTGCAGGTAAAAATCAAAGCTATTACATAAGAGGAGGTCGTAATCGTCAAACCTTAATTTTAATTGATGGAATTCCTCTAACGGATGCATCAGGAATTAATTTTGACTATGATTTACGTTTAATTCCTGTAGATCAAGTAGAAAGTATTGAGATTATGAAAGGAGCAGCCAGTACGTTGTATGGTACAGGTGCAGCAACAGGAGTAATTAATATTACTTTGAAAAAAGCGGCAAAAAAAGCGATTGCCGGAAATGTGTATATGAATGTAGGTACACAAACAACTGCAAAAGATAAAGATTATTCGGCTCAGGAATACAATCAGGGATTTTCATTTAATGGAAAAACTGAGAAGTTTAACTATTTTGCTTCCTTAAATAGTACTGAAACAACAGGAATATCAGAGGCAAAAGCTCCTAATAATGAGAAATTTGAAGACGATAGTTTTTCAAGAGTTAATGGTTTGGTGAAATTAGGTTTTACACCAACAAAAAAATTAAGCTTAGACTTTTTTGCTAATTACGACCGACTTAAGAATGATTTTGATTATGGAGCATTTGCAGATGATGCCAATAATTATGGAAAATCTGAGCAATACAGAGTTGGTTTTTCACCAAAGTATAAATACAATAAAGGAGAGTTAGTGGTAAATACTGCTGCTAATTTAATGAATCGAGATTTGTTTCAGTATGGAGGTTTAACAAAATATAAATCAAGAAATGTAAGTGCAGATGCATTTAATAAATATCAAATTTTATCCGATTTATTTGTTGTAACTGGAGCTCAATTTCAGTTTTTTGATATGTCTATTCATGATTTATACACCAATATAACAAATGAAATGGCTACATTTAATTTGATTGATCCATATGTAACAGCAGTTTATAATTCAAATTTTGGTTTGAATATTAATGCCGGAGCAAGGTTGAATATTCATAGTAAATACGGTAATCATATTGTATATAATATAAATCCATCGTATCAATTTGAAAAGCTTCCTTTGAAAATAATTTCATCATACAGTACTGCTTATATTGCACCAAGTTTGTATCAATTATATGCTAGTTATGGTGGAAATGTAAACTTGGATGCTGAAGAAAACAGTACTGTAGAAGCAGGATTTGAAGTCGCTTTTTTAAATAAAAAATTGGTTTTGAATTCAATTGCTTTTTACAGACAGGAAAAATCAGCAATTGAGTATGGAACGGCTTATTTTAATGCAGATGGTAAATACAATTCTAAAGGTATAGAAACTAGTTTCTCTTATGCAATTAACAATAAGGTAAATTTAAATGCAAATTACACCTTTACGCAAACAGAGGATAAAATAGTAAATAATACATTTCCAGACATAAGAGCTAATCTTTACAATCCAAAACATAAGGTAAATGCAGCTGTAGATTATCAGTTTGTACCGCGCGCTTTTGTTGGGGTAAGTTATCAATATTTAGACAAGCGAGACGGGTTTGTAGGATATCCACCAGTTGTTTCGGTTATGGATTCGTATCAGTTAGTAAATGCTACGGCTAAGTATGAGTTAATCAAAAACAGAATGACTGTATTTGCTTCGGCGACAAATATTTTTAATGTAGATTTTATTGAGGTACTTGGTTACAATACCCGAGGAAGAAATTTTAAATTAGGGTTGAATATCAATTTATAAGATTGGTATTTAGGTTTCGAAAAGGCTTTCAGAAATGAAAGCCTTTTTTATTGGTCACAGTTCAGGGTCAAAAACCCTGCAATTTATTGCAGTACTTTAGTAATGCGAAAAAATCTGTATCTTTAGGTTATGAGTACAGATTTAAGAAAAGGTTCGCACACAGTAAGCAGATTAACATGTCATGTTGTTTGGGTTACAAAATATAGGTTTAAAGTTTTAAAAGGAGATGTTCAAAAACGTTGTCGTGAACTTTTGATACAAATATGTGAAGCAGAAGG
>NZ_JBBYHU010000018.1:0-70653 GCF_038289905.1 Flavobacterium flavipallidum
CTCTGGAAATCCCTTTAGAACGTTTGATTTCTATGGCAGGAACAATCCAGTAGTCTAGTTTTTCATCAGATAAATGATTACTCAAAGGAAATGTATAAACACCTGTGTTTTCAAAACAAAACAGTAGTCAAATCTATTTTCTGTTTTACTAAATTTTTTAAAATTACCTTAATACCTTTTGAGTTATTCTCTACAATGAAATGATTAGAAACATTAGGTGTTTGTTTGTCTAAAATGACTACATCCAATTTTGATTTTGAAATGTCAATACCTACGTAAAATAAATAGTTTTTCATAACTTTGATTTAGGATAAACAAAAAAGTTGAACTTCTTTAGAGCCTTTATTAGACCTCAATGTCTATCATTCTATTTGAAGCAATTCAACGGGATTCAAGGAGAAGACAGAGGACTAATGCGCTAAATAAGTCACAAGCTTTGCAGACATGATAGTTCACCTCTGTTTTCCTTTGAATAAATTTAATGTTTTTTACCAAATACAAAGTAAAGGCAGGAATTGAATGCGGGTTTTGTACCTGTGAGAAAACCGAATAAACTGCCTTATGAAACTATTTCGGCTTCTTATGATTTAGAATATGGTACAGATACTTTAGAAATCCATAAAGATGCTATTCAAAAAGGGGATAAGGTTTTGATTCACGATGATGTGCTGGCAACCGGAGGAACGGCAAAAGCGGTTTGTGAATTGGTAGAAAAATTAGGAGGTGAAATTGTGCAATTGAATTTCCTGATGGAGCTAACTTTTCTAAAAGGCAGAGAAAAATTAAATGGTTATGATATTTTTGCAGTTTTAACGTACTAATTTATTACTCTCAAAGTTAGTTATAGTAACAGCTAATAACAGCTATTGTCATTTTTTAGCTTTTTAGTAATCCAATGACTGAGGCGAAAGTTTAATTTAATCTTGGGCTGTTTTTTCAGTTAGACCACAAAAAAAGCTCCAGTTGAGGAGCCTTTTTTGTATTATTAGGTTGGATTTTATTTCTTTTTTGAAACTTTCATGTTCAAAACTTCAACCAGTAATGAGAATGAAATCGCAAAATACAAATAACCCTTAGGAATTGGAGTTACGTGACCACCAAAAATCAAAGCATTCGATAAATGAGCACTTTCGGTAAGTAGCATCAAACCAATTAGGATTAAGAAAGACAATCCTAAAATTTGGATAGAAGGGTGTTTGTTGACAAAAGTCCCAACAGGAACCGCAAATTGCATCATGATTAAAACCGAAACAATAACTGCGGCTATCATAATGTATAAGGCACCCGCAACACCATTAGTCATCCCTACAGCTGTCAAAATACTATCGAAAGAAAACACAATGTCAATTAAAATAATTTGAACAATAACACTACTGAACGATTTTGTTGCCGACTTTTTAATTTCTTGTTCTTCTTCTCCTTTATGGTCTACTTTTTCACGGATTTCGTTAGTACTTTTATAAATTAGAAATAATCCTCCTAACAAAAGGATGATACTTTGTCCGGAAACTTCGGCGTGCATCCAGTTGAAATTGATTGTAAACCAAGGTTCTTTCATTGCAATTAAAACAGTGATTCCAAAAAGGAGGGTTATACGCATAAACATCGCTAAAAACATCCCTATTTTGGTAGCTTTTTTACGGTTTTCCTCTGGTAATTTTCCTGTGGCTATCGATATGAAAATGATGTTGTCAATCCCTAGTACAATTTCCAGAAAAGTTAAGGTTAACAAAGCAATCCAAGCATCGGGATTTAAAAATACTTCCATTTTGAGTTATGAGTTATGGGTTATGTGTTTTAGGTTTTTTGTTTAATTTGAAATTTTGGTAACAGTTCCTCTTTGTTTTTGATCAGAACCAACGATACCAAATTCAAAAGTATAGGTTTTTCCCGAAGTCGTCAAGATTTTCATATTAATTGATTTCTCTTCAGCCCTATTTTTTGGATGGAGTTTTCTCAAAATATATTCGCAGTCGCTTACCCATCTTATCGATGCCGTATCTGTTTTCCTTTCAAAAGTTTCAATTTCTATACTGTCATTTCTTTCAAATACCGTTACTTTTTTTTCACCGTTAACTTCGTGTTCAAAACGGAATTTCCCGGTTTTAAAGTCTTTACAATTGTGTTCGGCTTGATAGCAGGAAGCAAAAAACAAGAGTAGTGGAAGTAGTATAATTTTTTTCATTCGATTTATCAGTTTAGATTCCCCTCTATTAGAGGGGGTAGGGGGTGTGCATTTATTGAATTTTAATATCGTATTTGTCTAAAAGTCCCGGAATTCCCTGCATCGAAAATTTGGCTTTTCTCATCGGGTTGAATTCTGGATCAATTTTATAATTATAAGCTGTCAGGAAGTTCACTTCTTTTAGTTGAGTATCATTAAAAACTGCATTGTCTAAATTACAATTCTCAAAAACCGAATTCGAAAGATTGCTCCCGATGAAACTTACTTCTTTCATAGAACAGCTATCAAATCGGGTTTTAGGCATTTTTTTATTCGAAAAAGAAGCATAATCCAGCATGCAATCGTTAAAACTAACGGCAAACATAAAGTCGGCGCAATGGTTAAACGGAATTCCCAGTAATTTACAATTGGAGAAATGAACTGTTTTTAGACTTGTTCCTGTTAATGTAGTCATCGAAAGATTGCAGTTAATGAACTCGCAATCCATAAAAGTATTGTTAGAAAAATCGCTGTTAGAGAAATCGCAGTTTTTAAAAACGCAGTCTTCAAACTCCCGATTGCTGACTTTTTTATTGATGAAAACTACTTTTTCAAAAGTTTTCTGAATATGAATAAGTTCTTCCATTAGAAGTTTTTAGGTTTTCTTGATGTATGTCTAACCCGAAGAATTTGAATACAATCAGCGGTAATTTGGTACGAAATCATATAATCATAAACAAAGCAAACTCTGAAAGTTCCGGCGTTGTTATTCTTTTTTGAATCGAGTTTGTAGATTTCGGGTTTGGTTTTAAGAATTTGAGTGCTTTCAAAAATTTTATCAATTACTTTATCAGCAATTTGGATAGATTTGCTTTCAAATAGAATATAAAAATGAATATCCTCCAGTTGTTGTAAAGCATCGGAAGACCAAATTATTTTCTTCCCCATTTTTTTGAAATTGCTCTTGCTTCATCTTCAGTATGGAAATGCCCTTTTTGGATACTTTTCAGCGCTTTTTCAATATCGATATTGTATTCAGCATCTGTAGTTTCTAAAGAGGAGGAGTTTGTAGTAAGCAAAAGATGTTTCAATTTTTCAACAAAATTAGGGTCTTTTACTTTGTCAATTTCCTGATGTATCCAATTGATTTCGGCTTGAATATCCATGATTCTAATTTTTAGTAAAGATACAAATTAATCGTTAAATAAAGCTTTCATTAGGAATTGTAAGCCTTTAAAAGCTAAAATTACTGCAGTAATACAAAATGCAATTCCGAAACCTAGAACTAAATAATGCCACACATTTTGCTGGTTCATAAAAGCATTGTGAATGAACGAAGGCCCCATGAAAAGCAAAGGCAAAGCACCTGCTAAATATTTTACGCCTTTTGATAATAATTCTTTGTTTGTAGACATGTTTTTTTATTTAACTACAAAGAGCACAAAGCTTTCGTAAAGCGCTCTATGATTTTTAGTTCTAATATTTTTTAAGTAACTAAGGACTAATCGCTAAGGACTAGGGACTATTTACTATTATAAAAATCAACTGCTTTGCGTACGCTGCCGTGTTCTTTTAGTAATTGAGCGGCTTCTTCGTAGCTTACAGGAATTTCACCCATAATCATTTTAGTTCCGCGATCTACCAATTTGTTGTTACTTAATTGCATATCGACCATTTTGTTGCCTTTTACTTTTCCCAATTGAATCATTGTTGCAGTCGAAATCATATTCAAAACCAGCTTTTGAGCCGTTCCTGCTTTCATTCTGGAACTTCCCGTAACAAATTCAGGTCCTACCACTACATCAATAGGAAATTGTGCTGTTTGCGAAAGCGGACTTCCTGCATTGCAGGAAATGCTTCCTGTAATGATATTGTTTTTGTTACAGGCTTCTAAACCGCCAATAACATAAGGCGTAGTTCCCGAAGCGGCAATTCCAACCACCACATCATTTTCGTTGATGTTGAATTCCTGTAAATCAATCCAGGCCTGGGTAGCATTGTCTTCTGCGTTTTCAACCGCTTTACGAATCGCTTTGTCGCCACCGGCAATAATACCCACTACTAAATCAAAAGGGACACCAAAAGTAGGAGGACACTCCGAAGCATCGACCACACCCAAACGTCCTGAAGTTCCTGCGCCTATGTAAAATAAACGCCCGCCCAGTTTCATTTTAGCAACAATTTGAGTGACTAAATTTTCAATTTGAGGCAAGGCTTTTTCAACAGCAAGCGGAACGGTTTTGTCTTCGTTATTGATATTAGAAAGTAAGTCAGAAACTGACATCTTTTCTAAATGTTCGTATTTTGAGGATTGTTCGGTGGTTTTTATGAAGGTCATTGTTCTTTCTTTTATTGTTTTTTAATATATGTTTTGCTGTATTCTTCTGTTATAGGTCCTTTGTTATTCTCCCAATCAAACATATATTTATCATCGTGTCCGAACCAACCTATACCATCAGCTTTAAATGTTTTTGGATTAGCATCTTTGACTATTTTGTTCTTAAAAAGAACATTTTTATTATCCTTTATGTAATAAGAACTTACAATTTTGGCAGAATTATAATCCAGTGAATCTATTTTTAAATTATGATAATAATAAAATTTGTTATCTTTTCCCCAGTCTTTATCAATTGCAACAAAATTTTTAGGAATTACATTGTGTAGTTTTTCATATGTATAATATACATAATTCTTGTCTTTTGCCCATAAAAGGTCATCAATAACTATAAAAGTTTTTGGGTCAGCGGATTTAATTTCAGAGTCTACAGCTCTAAATTGTAATAAAAAAACATGATTTTTGTCTTTCCAATAATATTTTTTTATTTGTTTAAATGTTTTTGGATCAGCATTATTTATAATATTTGTCGAAACAAAAACATGATTTTTATCTTTTGCAAGATTAATATTTAGATTATGCTCAATTACTTCAAAAGATTCATAATCTGCTTTTTTTATTTCGGCATATTGTAATCCAAAACGAGCAGCATTTAAATATCTTAAATAAACCTTTCCATCTTTCTTAGTATAATCTTTACAACTTGAAAGAAGAACAATTATTAGTATATATATTCCTGTTTTTATTTTCATTGTTTTAGTATGAAATGTTTTTTAAGAAAGTAAAAAAATTATAAAAAATAAGCCAGAGCAATTCCTAAAACAATCATCGAAACTTTGGCAACATTAAATTTATGGCCTTCGCTACTTTCGAAAATAATAGTTGAGGAAATATGAAATAATATACCAATAACTACAGCGGTAATTTCGCTATGGTATTGATTTAATCCCGTAAGATAATCGGAAGCGAATGTTCCCAATGGTGTCATCAATGCAAAAGTAAGCATGAAGGCAAAAATAGCTTGTTTGTTTAAATGCGAATTAATGAAAAAGCTAGTTAGAATAATAGCAATAGGAAGGTGATGAATAGCAATTCCAAGAGCTAAATTATCGTGATTATGCCCCACAGGAAATCCTTCTAAAAACGCGTGAATACAAAGACTGATGAACAACAACCACGGAATATGCGACATGTTAGGGTGTCCGTGTACGTGACCATGCTCGGCACCTTTTGAGAAAAATTCCAGTATAATTTGGAACAAAATCCCCAGCATAATAAAAATCCCTGCATTGTGATTGTGACTTTCATCAACACCATGATTGTGACTTTCGTAAATCTCAGGGAGTAAGTGCATTACCGTCAAAGAAAGCAAAAAAGAACCACTAAAAGCTAACAGTAACTTTAGATTGGTTTTCTTTTTAGGTTTGAGGACTAAGGCAATGATGTAACCTATTAGTACAGAAAGTAAGGGTAAAAGGTAGTTCATTATTTGAAAATAAGGATAAGTCGTTCGCTTTCTGTTTTGTGAAATTTTTTCAGTTTATAATCTCCAAAAATATCCAAAAGATAAATTCCAGCTTCTTCCATCATGGTTTCGAAGTCCTGTAAAGTCAGGGCTTTTACTTTTTCGGTAAAATGATATTTATGGCCTTGGTCTTCAAAATCAATTTCTTTAAAAATATGACCGTCGGCTACATAGCGTTTCAGGTGAAAATCGATTCCGTCCACTGTTTTTACTTCTTCGGGAACCAGGGTTTCAATTACCTGATTGACATTCATAAAGTCAATAACCGCAAATCCGTATTCGGTTAAACTATTTTTGATGGCTTTTAAAGTGGTAAGATTGTCATCGTCATTTTCGAAATAACCAAAACTGGTAAACAAATTAAAAATAGCATCGTATTTTTCTTCGAATTCTTCACGCATGTCGTGGACTTTGAAGTGTAAAGTTTCATTCGAATAGTTGCTTGCTTCAGCAATGCTGTTCTCGGATAAATCGGCACCAATGACATCAAAACCTAATTGGTTCAGATAAATGGCGTGACGGCCTTTGCCACAGCATAAATCCAAAACTTTAGCTTTTTCAGGAAGATTTAAATAATGGGTTAAATTATCCATGAAAAGCTGCGCTTCTTTGTCATTGCGTTCTTTGTAAAGAATGTGATAATAAGGAGTGTCAAACCAAGAGCTGAACCATGTTTCGTTTGTTTGGTCTTGATTTGTTGTAGTTGTTTTTTGTGCTGCCGACATTTATACTGTTCAATTAATTCTATCACGCAAATTTAGTGTATTTTTGCGGAAATATACTATTTCAGATGGTTTGGAATTTAAACAAGCGTCCCGATAGCTTTTGGGACTGTCTGGCATAGCAATTTAATTATTGGAATTTAAAAGAGAAATGGAAGAAAATTTTAAGATGATAGCCAAAACCTTTTTTGGTTTTGAAGAAATATTAGCTACTGAATTACGCAATTTAGGAGCGCAACAAGTAGAGCAAGGAGTAAGAATGGTGAGTTTTAAAGGGGATAAAGGGTTTATGTATAAGGCTAATTTGTCTTTGAGAACTGCTTTAAAAATCTTAAAACCAATATATTCTTTTAGGGCTAATAACGAAAAAGCCTTGTATAAAGGCGTTTCTAGCGTGAACTGGTCGAAGTTTATTAATGCTAATCAGACTTTTGTAATTGATACCACAGCGCATTCCGAATTTTTTACACATAGCGAATTTATTTCTCAAAAATGTAAAGATGCTATTGTGGATCAGTTTAGAGAAAGAACTGGTCAACGTCCAAGTATTGATAAAGTGCATCCTGATTTAAGAATCAATATCCATATCGATAAAGATCAGGTTTCAGTAGCATTAGACACTTCTGGTAAACCATTGAATCAAAGAGGTTATAGAAGTTCGACTAATATTGCACCTATAAACGAAGTCTTGGCTGCGGGAATTTTGTTGCTATCTGGTTGGGACGGACAAACGGATTTCTTAGATCCTATGTGTGGTTCGGGAACTTTCCTAGCCGAAGCAGCCATGATTGCTTGTAATATTCCGGCCAACATCAACCGCAAAGAATTTGCATTCGAAAAATGGAAAGATTGGGATAATGATTTGTTTGACAAAATCACCGATAGCTTGTTAGGTAAGGTGCGTGAGTTTCATTATACAATAAAAGGTTATGACAAAGCGCCATCGGCAGTGAGCAAGGCCAAAGAAAATATTCGAAATGCAAATTTGGAAGAATATGTAAGTATTGAAGGTAATAATTTCTTTGATACCGAAAAAACATCAGAAGGGAAGCTGCATATTGTATTTAATCCGCCTTACGATGAGCGTTTGGATATTCACATGGAAGAATTTTATAAAAATATAGGAGATACTTTGAAACAAAGTTATCCGGGAACGAATGCCTGGTTTATTACCGGTAATCTGGATGCTTTGAAGTTTGTAGGTTTACGTCCTTCTCGAAAAATAAAATTATTCAATGCCGGACTCGAAGCGCGCTTAGTGAAATATGAAATGTACGAAGGAAGCAAGAGAACGAAGTTTCAGGAAAAAAATTAGAATTCAGAAAATAGAGTATAGAGTATAGAAATTAACGGTTTGTACGTAACACTTCAAATTTCAAATAATAAAATCATGACAAAATTACAACTAAGAGCATTTTTATATCAATTGGGAACTTTTGCCTGTTTGTTTGTTTTATTCCGTTATTTAATTCATTCCTATAGTGGACTTACTGGCTTTTGGGAACCTTTTGCAGCTTTTGTTGTTGCAACATTCATAGGGCCCAAGTTTCAGGCGGTAAAGACCAAGGATGGTGAGAAGTTGTTTATGAAATGGGTTTTTTTAAAAGGGATTAAGGAAATAGGATAATAAGTGTTCAGTATTCAGGCTTCAGATAGCAGATTTTAGAATACAGACTTAATGTAAAAATATAAACCGCAAAATTCGCTGAGCAATCATTGAATTTGCGGTTTTTTATTGGTAATAAAACAAGGAATGTGTTTGGATCTGTAAGATTTACTATTGAAATAGATAATGACGCGAAATTTATAACAAACTATTTCTTTTTAATTGGTGGAAGCATTTTTAAAATAGTTATTTTTATAAAGATTAAAATAACTACATTACTAAAAGACAAATTAGAAATTTACACTTGAGTTTATGAGCAAAGAAAAATTAAAAAAAGATGCCTTACAATACCATGCTGAACCGCAGCCTGGGAAAATTAAAATAGTACCTACTAAAGCTTATGCTACCCAACGTGATTTGGGTCTGGCTTATTCTCCGGGAGTTGCCGAACCCTGTTTAGAAATTGCAAAAAACGTGAATGATGTGTATAAATATACTTCTAAGGGAAATCTAGTTGCTGTAATTTCAAACGGAACGGCTGTTTTAGGATTAGGAGATATAGGTCCTGAAGCATCTAAACCGGTGATGGAAGGGAAGTCGTTGTTGTTTAAAATTTTTGCAGATATAGACAGTATCGATATCGAATTAGATACCAAAGATGTTGATAAATTCATTGAGACGGTAAAAATTATGGCGCCTACTTTTGGCGGAATAAATCTGGAAGATATAAAAGCACCGGAAGCTTTTGAAATTGAAACGAGACTTAAGGCAGAATTAGATATTCCGGTGATGCATGATGACCAACATGGAACTGCTATCATCTCGGCGGCGGCCTTGTTGAATGCATTGGAACTAATCAATAAAAAAATTGAAGAAGTACGCATTGTAGTGAGTGGTGCGGGAGCTGCGGCTGTTTCTTGTACCAAATTATATAAGGCTTTTGGCGCCAAAGCTGAAAATATTGTGATGCTCGACAGCAAAGGTGTAATCAGAACGGACAGAGAAAATTTATCGGCTGAAAAATTAGAATTTGCTTCCGACAGAAAGATTGATACTCTGGAAGAAGCGATGGTAGATGCTGATGTTTTTATTGGATTATCTATTGCCGATGTTGTGAATGCCGAGATGTTACTGACTATGGCAAAAGACCCGATTGTTTTTGCAATGGCCAATCCGGACCCAGAGATTGCTTATGAATTGGCGGTGCAGACAAGAAAAGATATCATCATGGCTACAGGACGTTCGGATCATCCTAACCAGGTGAATAATGTATTGGGATTCCCATATATTTTCAGAGGAGCATTGGATGTCAGAGCAACAAAGATCAATGAAGAAATGAAAATGGCTGCCGTTACGGCTTTGGCTGAATTGGCAAAAGAATCGGTTCCTGAGCAGGTAAATATCGCTTATGGCGAAACGCGTCTGGCTTTTGGTCGTGATTATATTATCCCAAAACCTTTTGATCCAAGATTGATTTATTCGATTCCTCCAGCTGTTGCTAAGGCAGCAGTAGAAAGTGGAGTCGCTCGATTGGCCATTGATGATTGGGAGGCTTACAAAGAAGAGTTGTTGTTACGATCAGGTAATGATAATAAAGTGGTAAGAATGCTGCATAACAGAGCTAAGACAAATCCCAAAAAGATTGTATTTGCTGAGGCTGATCAATTGGATGTCTTAAAAGCGGCTCAAATTGTTTATGAAGAGGGGATTGCCATTCCTATTTTATTAGGTAACAAAGAAACGATTCTTGAACTTAAAACCGAATTAGATTTTAATGCTGATGTTCTTATCATTGATTCTAAAGATGCAGCGTCTAAAGAAAAAAGAGAGGAATATGCTTTGAAATATTGGAATAAAAGAAAAAGAAGCGGAGCCACATTATACAGTTCGCAATCTAAAATGCGAGAACGTAATTATTATGGAGCAATGATGGTTCTTGAAGGTGATGCCGATGGAATGATTTCGGGTTATACCCGAGCTTATCCAACGGTGGTGAAACCTATTTTTGAAGTAATAGGAAAAGCTGCTGATGTAAAAAAAGTGGCAACTGTAAATATTTTGACAACAGACAGAGGACCAATGTTCTTAGCTGATACAGCAATAAATATTGAGCCAACAGCAGAAGAATTAGCCGATATTGCTCAAATGACAGCTAATGTGGCTTCTACTTTTGGTTTCGATTCTGTTATCGCAATGCTATCGTATTCTAATTTTGGTTCATCAACTCATGCTAATTCTGCCAAGGTGAGAAAGGCTGTAAGCATTTTGCACGAAAGTAATCCTGAATTAGTAGTTGATGGAGACATTCAAACTGATTTTGCTTTGAACACCGAATTATTAGAAAAGACTTTTCCATTTTCAAAATTAGCTGGTAAAAAAGTAAACACACTTGTTTTTCCAAATCTGGAATCAGCTAATATCACTTATAAATTGATGAAAGAATTGAATAAGTCAGAATCCATTGGGCCTATCATGATGGGATTAAGTGAATCTGTTCATATTTTGCAATTAGGTGCAAGTGTCAATGAAATTGTAAACATGACAGCAGTAGCTGTGGTTGACGCTCAGGAACGAGAGAAAGCAGGAAAGTTGTAATAACGAAAAAGATACATTTTGAGGTGACTTTAATGTTATTCAAATTAATTATTTAATGCTCATTTGTCAAGATGTTCATCTTTTGAACTGCTTGCTATCACTGGTTTTGCGAGAAATTCGGTTACCCTGTTTTTACGTTTGTTAGGGTAACCGATTTTAACACCAATGGTTTGAGATTTAATAGATAATTTGAATAGCATCAAAAACAAAAAAGCCTGTAAATCATACGATTTACAGGCTTTTGAACCAATTTGAATTTGTTTTTGTGGAGTCGCCGGGAATCGAACCCGGGTCCAAACAAGCAACTAAAGAGCTTTCTACACGCTTATTTCCTGATTGAATTTTCGATAGGATGCTAGGCCGGGAACAACCACATGCTACTTAGCTTCTTAATTTTCGAAATCCGTCCGAAGCTAACAGAAATCTAGGTCTATTTTTACGGTTCCCCTGTACTGACCGCCATAAACCAAGGCTTTCAAGGAGAATCCAGCTTCCCTACCTTGTAGGGACGTGGCGTAATCGTACTATGATTCGGATTATGCAGCTAAAGCGTAAGTATTTTCGCCGTTTAAAAGTTCGAGATCTTATATTAACGAGCAAGCCCTCAATGCTCGACGTGCTTACTGTTCAATTCGACTCGCTGTCAAAACCAGTCGACCCCAGTATTATATTTGTCTCAAAATAAATTTGAGAGCGCGAATATACAATTTCTACTTTAAAATTACTATTTCAAAATAACCTTCTTACAAAAATTATTCCTCATTTTCTTCTTTGCTAAATTTGAATGGGTAATCACCAAATAAAGGTGCTAACTTTTTAGTTTGATAGGTCTTGGTTGTGTATTTATTAGATAAGGAAATAATGGTAACATGTTCTTTTAACAAAGTGATGTAGGATGAGGTATTTCCATGCCACCATCCGTTATGAAAGTAAAAGTTTTGTCCGGTTTCCCAATTGATCATTCGAATTCCAAGCCCATAATTTCGTTCCCCTTTTCGTTCCTGACTAAAAGGAGTATAGACTAATTTTAAAAGTTTTGGACTTAAAAAGTCAGGATTATTGCGGGCTAGGTCAAATTTTAATAAATCCCTTGGCGTAGAATAAATGTTTTTATCACCATAAATTTTATCCAAGTAATCTTTACCTATCTCAACCTTATTGCCTTTGTAAGAAGGAACTATAGAGTCTTTGTCTCGGTCATAATTAAAAACAAAGGTATGATTCATTCCTAATGGTTTGAAAATCATACGGGCCATGGCTTTCTCGTAACTGAGTCCGGTTGCCTTTTCTATGATTAGTGCCAAAACGGCATAATTAGTATTGCAGTAGGCAAAACGAGTGTTAGTTCTAGATTCTAAACCAATTTCTTTGGTTGCCATTAAATCAACAATATCTTTGTTGGTTAAAATGTTATGTCTATCCCAAACACCATCTTTTTTATCAGTGAAATAGGCGTAGTTACGCATTCCGCTTCTGTGATTCAAAAGCATTTTTACTGTTACTTCCGGAAATGGAAAATTGCGAATGATAGTGTTTACTTTTTGGTCTAAACCAATTTTTCCAGCATCAATTAATTTTAAAACTGCTGCTGCGGTTAGTATTTTACTTACTGACGCTAAATGCAATGGAGTAGAAGCAGTTATAGGTCTTTCGTCTCTAAAATTAGCCATTCCTTCATATTTTTCGAAGATAATTTGACCATTTTGAGCAACAAGAAAACTACCATTCATGCTATTATTAGACCAGTTTTTATTGTAAAAATGTTCTACAGCATTTTTTTTAGCATTAATATATTGTGCAGTTAATTTAGGAAGTTTTTTTCTTGGAGGCTCCATGTGAGGCATGGTGTCTTTGGGTTTTTCTTTTTCCGCAGACATACCCATTTTATTCTTAAAATCACAAGAGCATAAAACTAAAATAGGCAGTATTAATTGTAGTATATTTGTCTTTTTTATAAAAATCATCTTCATAAGCTATATTCGCAAATATATAGAATCAATCGCTTTTGTTTTCTGTTTTTCTATAATGTTAACAGATTTTTTTGAAAGTTTTTAAATGATGATTTTCTATGTTTTTGGCTTTCAGCTTTTAATGGTTTTTTTTATAAAGAGAAATAATAAAATAACTAAAATTCTTGTTTTTTTATGTAGTAAAATACTGTTTTGAAAACCAGAAATTAAAGGAAATCAATATGAAATTTGGAATAATAAGAGAACGTAAAAGTCCCGCAGATAAAAGAGTAGTGTTTTCGCCTGATGCATTGGTAAAATTAAAAACGCTTTATCCGGAAGTAAGTATTAAAGTTGAAAGTTCTACGGGTAGAGTTTTTAGTGATGCCGATTATCAAAATAAGGGAATTGAAGTTGTTGATGACCTTAGCGATTGTGATATTTTATTTGGTGTAAAAGAAGTTCCGGTTGAAGATTTGATTCCTAATAAGTCTTATTTCTTTTTTTCGCACACCATAAAAAAACAACCGCATAATCGTACTTTGTTACAAGGATTATTGGCAAAAAATATTGATTTTTATGATCATGAAACTATTGTAGACGACACTAATCACCGACTTATTGGTTTTGGATATTATGCCGGAATGGTTGGAGTATATGATAGTATTAGAGCATTCGGGATAAAATTTGAATTGTTTAAATTGCCTAAAGCAGAAACACTTTCTGGAAAAGAAGATTTAATTCGTCATTTAAAAAGGATTATTTTGCCTCCTATTAAATTTGTCGTAACCGGTAAAGGAAAAGTAGGTAGTGGTGCTATAGAAATCTTGAATGCCATTAAAGTAAAATCGGTGACGGTTGATAATTATTTGAGTAAAAATTATACGCAGCCGGTATATACGCAAATCGATGTATTAGATTATAATGTGCGTAAAGATGGTGTGATTTTAGAAAGAACAGATTTTTTTAAACATCCTGGCGAATACGAGGGTAATTTTGAGCGTTTTACTAAAGTATCTGATATTGTCATTACAGCTCATTTTCATGCAATTGAAGCGCCTCAAATTCTAAGCAGAGAAATGCTTCAGTCTCGAGATTGCAAAATAAAAGTAGTGGCTGATATTTCCTGTGATGTTAATGGTGCAATTGCCTGTACGCTGCGTTCGTCTACTATTGACGAACCTTTATATGGTTATTTGCCTGTAGAAAATAAAGAAGTCGATATGTTTCATCCTGCAGCAATTGTAGTAATGGCAGTTGATAATTTGCCTTGTGAATTACCAAAAGATGCCAGCGAAGGTTTTGGCGAAATGTTTATAGAACATGTGATTCCTGCTTTTTTCAATGGAGATAAAGATGGAATTTTGGCCAGAGCCAAAATTACCGAAAACGGCAAATTGACTTCAAGATTTTCTTATTTACAGGATTACGTAGAAGTTAGAAGTTAGAAGTTAGAAGTTAGAAGTGAGAATTTATGAGACTTGCTTACTAAACCTTTTTACGGATAGATGAAACTTCCCACTTCTCACTTCTAACTTCCTACTTTAAATCATGTCTTCAGGTTTTACCCAGCTGTCAAATTCTTCCGGAGTGACATATCCCAATCGAACAGCTTCTTCTTTAAGAGTCGTTCTGTTTTTATGAGCAGTTTGGGCAATTTCGGCGGCTTTGTAATAGCCTATTTTAGTGTTTAGGGCGGTGACTAACATTAAGGAATTGTCTAAGAGTTCTTTAATGCGTTTATAATTAGGTTCGATTCCCTGGGCGCAATGTTCGTCAAACGAAACACAGGCATCACCCAGTAATCGTGCTGAATGCAGGAAGTTGGCAGCTATTACAGGTTTGAACACATTCAATTCATAATGTCCCTGCATACCACCAATGGAAATTGCGACATCATTTCCCATTATTTGTGCGCAAACCATAGTTAAGGCTTCACATTGGGTTGGGTTTACTTTTCCAGGCATGATTGATGATCCGGGTTCGTTTTCCGGGATTAGGATTTCTCCAATTCCCGAGCGTGGTCCCGAAGCCAGCATTCGGATATCATTAGCTATTTTATTCAAGGAAACCGCTAGTTGTTTCAAAGCTCCATGCGATTCTACAATGGCGTCGTGAGCCGCTAAGGCTTCAAATTTATTTTTAGCAGTTACAAAGGGAAGTCCTGTAAACTGAGCAATATATTGAGCTACTTTTGCATCATAACCTTTAGGAGTGTTTAATCCTGTACCAACGGCGGTGCCGCCAAGCGCAATCTCGGCTAAATGGGGCAATGTATTTTTAAGTGCTTTAATGCCGTGGTTTAGTTGGGCAGCATAACCTGAAAGTTCTTGTCCTAAAGTCAGGGGAGTAGCATCCATCAAATGGGTACGACCAATTTTTACTACGTTTTTGTATTCGGCAGCTTTGGCGTCAAGTGTATTTTTTAGTTTATCTACTGCTGGAATGGTGATTTCGATAATTGCTTTGTAAGCGGCAATATGCATGGCAGTAGGGAAGGTGTCATTAGACGATTGCGATTTATTGACATCGTCATTGGCTTTGATAAATTGTTCGCCTTCGCCAATTTCAAATCCTTTTAAAACCTGAGCCCTATTGGCAATAACTTCGTTGATATTCATGTTGCTTTGTGTTCCTGAACCTGTTTGCCAGATGACCAAAGGAAATTGATCGTCTAATTTTCCGGCAAGGATTTCATCGCAAACAGCGGCTATGACATCTCTTTTTTCAGAACTTAAAACACCTAAATCACAATTGGTAAAAGCGGCTGCTTTTTTAAGATAAGCAAAACCATAGATGATTTCCATGGGCATAGATGCAGCTGCTCCTATTTTGAAATTGTTTCTGGAACGTTCGGTTTGTGCGCCCCAGTATTTATCGGCAGGAACTTGGACTTCACCCATAGTGTCTTTTTCTATTCGGTATTTCATGATTGTTCTTATCGTATTTTTTTATAGAAATGTTCTTGGTACAGCTGTTTTTTTTAGCCCTGAAGGTTCCGATAGCTATCGGAACGATATCCTTTTAGGCCTTTCTTAAGGCGTAAAAGATAAAGCGGACAGCAAGTCCCGATAGCTATCGGGATAGCTACTTATTAACAAAATGTATATAAATGTACGCATAAATGAATTTTTATAAAAATTGACTGTTGTTTTTATTGCTAAGAAAAAAATTAACTGTTACATTTGTGGCTACATTCAAAATTCCGGAAAACATGTTTGAATTTTCACAGTATTTAGGCTTTTTACTTTTCTTAACCATCCTTACAATGGGGTTTTGGTTAATGTTTTTCCTTGTTAGCTTCGTATCTTACTGGGTAGGAGGTGCTGCTTGGGAAAGATTCAAAGAAAAGAGAGCAAAAAATCAGGAAGCACAATAATAATTGGGTTTCAAAATAAAAAAGGATTCGTAAAAACGAATCCTTTTTTTTGTACGCTATTGTTTCTATTTTAGTCAAACTATCCCCCAATGGCAATCATGGAGCGATTATCCTGATTTAAAACAGGATTATCAACATCTTCAGGTGTAGCCATTCCGGCTCTTACTTTCTTTTTGTTTTTAATAGCTAAAGCTATAATATTTTCGATTGCTTCGCCATTTCTATAAGCCGTAAGTAAATCGGTTTCTGAGTTTGAAAAAAGGCAGTTCTTGATTTTTCCATTTGCCGTAAGGCGAATTCTATTGCAGCCGTCACAAAACGGATTAGTAATAGAACTAATAATTCCGAAACTTCCTAAATGTTTTTTGATTTTGAATTCTCTTGCGGTGAAGTTTTTTTCGTCCTGCAGTTTCTCCAAATTCGATTCTGAAAAATGAGCCGAAATTTCATTTAAAATTTCTGTTTGAGAAACCATTTTGCTTCTGTCCCATTGGTTTCCGGCAAAAGGCATAAATTCGATAAAACGAATCGAAACAGGTAAAAACTCCGTCAGATTAATAAAATCAATGATTTCGTTATCATTAAATCCTTTAATCAAAACCACATTTACTTTTACCTTAAAATCATTATTCAACAGCAAATGTAAATTATCAATTACCTTTTCAAATTGATTGCGAAGGGTAATCGTATTGAATTTGGAAGCGACTAAAGTATCTAAACTCAGGTTGATTTTTTTGACGTTAAATTGTTTTAAAACGTCAATATGTTTGTCAATTAGAATTCCGTTAGTTGTAATCGAAATTTCAGTTTCTAATTGAGCTAGTTTTTCAATAATTTCAGGAAAATCTTTTCGCAACAGCGGTTCGCCTCCTGTTAATCTTATTTTATTAACGCCATTATTTACGAATGTTTGGGCAATAGCAAAAACCTCATCGGCAGTCATTAAGTCCTTTTTTGGAGATAATGCAATTCCCTCAGCAGGCATGCAATAAGTACAACGTAAATTGCATTTCTCGATTAAAGAAATACGCAAATAGTTGTGTTTACGACCAAAATCATCCGTTAATATGGTGTTATTTGGTATCATGATTACTCCCTTTTAGGATGTGAAAAACATGCAAAACATGCGGAAAAACAGCATCCATCGATTCTTTAGCACCGTTAACTGAACCCGGCAAAGCCAAAATTAAACTGTCTCCGATAGTTCCCGCCACTGAACGCGAAAGCATGGCATACGGCATTCGGTCCTGACCGTAATTACGAATCGCTTCTTCAATTCCGGGAATTCTATTTTCCAATAGTGGTTCTAATGCTTCCGGTGTAACATCTCTTGGCGAAAGCCCGGTTCCTCCGGTAAAAATGACCAATTGGTTATCTTCGGCATATTTCTTAGTTCTATCTTGAATAAAATCAACCTCATCGGGAATGATTTCGTAATGCGAGGTTTCAACACCATACGATTCTAATTTCTCAACAATAACTTTTCCCGAACGGTCTTTTTTATCTCCTGCAAAAATAGAATCGGAACAAACAAAAACAGCCGCTTTTAAAACATCACGGAACTTGTTCTTATAAGATGATTTTCCACCTTTTTTCTCCACTAATTTAATAGTCGAAATTTCGATATTCTTATCAATCGGTTTCAACATATCATACATCGTCAACGCCACAATTGAAGCTCCGTGCATAGCTTCTACCTCAACACCGGTTTTGTAAACCGTTTTTACTGTAAAAAGTATATCAATTGTTAAATCCTTGATTTCATAAGCCACCGCCGTATATTCAATTGGCAACGGATGACAATCAGGAATCGATAAATGTGTGTTTTTTACAGCAAATAAACCTGCTGTTTTAGCCATTTCAAGCACATTGCCTTTGGGAACCAAATTTTTCTCAATAGCTTTAATAGTTTCCGGCAAACTCACTTTTACCGTTGCCATGGCTGTTGCTGAGCGCAACGTACTTATTTTATGGGTAATATCTACCATTTTTATTTATTTTGCTTCCAAATGAAGTCTTCATTTTCAAATATTTCCTTACCAAAGATAGGGACTTCGGTTTTAATCCAATTTACAATGGCTTCAGTAGCTTCATAAACCTGTGTGCGATGTCCTGCAGAAACAAAAACAAACAGACAAATTTCACCTGCTTTTACTACTCCTAAACTATGGTAAATGTGCATGCAAACCAAGTCAAATTGAGCAAAAGCTCTTTCTCTAATTACACTTAAAGCTTCATTAGCCATTTCTTCGTAAGCCGTATATTCAATTGCTTTTACCACATTTTCTTCATGAATATCGGCACGAACCTGACCTAAAAAAATATTGTGTGCACCAATAGTATGTTTCCCTTGATGTTTCGCAATGGAATCGGCTATAAATTCTGGAGTAATGGCTCCTTCTATGAAAACTTTTTTGCTCATGTTATTATTTTTTCAACGTAGACTCGCAGATTTTCAATTAATTATAATTTGTGAATCTCTGGTATTGTTTTTTAAATCGAAATAGTGTTAGTGGCTATAACTCCTTCTAATTTTAAAGCGCCACCGGCAATACTTTGTACTTTTGAAAACGAATGATTTTTTAATATTTCAACCGCTCTTTTACTTCTAATTCCTGATTGGCAATAAACAAGTAGCTTTTTATTTAAATCCAAATCTGATAAATTGTCTTCTAAACCAGCCAATGGAATTTGAATAGCATTCGGCAAACTTATTTTAGGAAATTCATCTTCATTTCTAACATCCAGAAAAAGAACTTCCGGATTGTTTATTTGTTCCAAAGCTTCATTAGCTGTTATTTCTACAGTTGTATTTTCAACAGCATTGTATTTCTTTTCGAAATCCAATTGCTTTAATGGAGTGAAATTGGTTTTAACCAACTCAAATTTTTGCTGGTCATTAGTGAGCATATTGTAAATCAACAATTCGCCTGAAAGTACATTGCCAATTCCAAGAACCATTTTTAAGACTTCATTCGCCTGAAACATCCCGATGATTCCCACTGAAATTCCCATTACTCCGGCATCGACACAATTTTTGCTATTTGCAAATTCGTCTGGAAATAAACAGCGATAGGTTGGTCCGTTTTGATAATTAAACACCGAAAGCTGTCCTTGGAATTTATAAATGGAACCGTAAACAAAAGGTTTATTGGTAACCACACAGGCATCGTTAATTAAATATTTGGTTTGTAAATTATCAGTGGCATCGACCATAATGTCATAATACTCGAATAATTCAAGAGCATTTTTAGCATTTAATGTTTCGGTAATAGCATTAATTTGTATTGAAGGATTTAAAGACAAAGCCATTTCTTTAGCTTCCAATGCTTTTGATTTTCCAACCGCATCACTTTTATAAATTACCTGACGTTGTAGATTGCTGATTTCGATAGCATCATCATCGATAATTCCAATTTCGCCAATTCCGGCTGCTGCCAAATACGGTAAAATTGCCGCACCTAAACCACCGGCACCAATAATCAATACCTTAGCTTGACCTAGTTTTTGCTGGCCTTTTTCGCCAACTTCAGGAAGTATTATTTGTCGATTGTATCGCATAATTGCTACCAATTAAGAAATTGTTTTTTAACCTCCGGCAAAAGGAGGCAATAAAGCAACAACATCATTGCTTATTAACATATAACTATTTGTGTCTTGTACCATTTTTTGATTGACTGCAATGCTGTAAGAAAGCGAGCCTAAATCATATTTTTGTTCCAATTCATCTACTAATTCCTGTAAAGATAAATTAGAAAATGGAATATTTTCTCCTTGTATTTTTGTTTTTTCGGCTACAGCACCAAAATATTTTACACTTAGCATTATTCGGTTACATTTAAATTTTGGAAAATAAATTCATCTTCGCTATATGCTGCTTTAGTAAAAACAGATAACTCCGAAGTATGATTAACCACTTCACCTATAACAATAATTGCTGGTGATGATAATTGATGTTCAGCTACTAAATCAGTTATAGTACTTACTTTTCCAATTACTTTTTTCTGCGTATCCTTTGTTCCGTTTTGAATGATAGCAACCGGTAAATCATCGGTTCTATTGTTTTGATAAATAGAAACGATTTCGTTTAATTTATGCATTCCCATTAAAATCACAACCGTAGCTGATGATTGTGCTGCCAGACTCACATCAGTAGATAGTTTATGTGCCGAAGTAGTTCCGGTGATTACCCAAAAACTTTCCGAAATTCCGCGTTGTGTTAAACTGATTCCGTTAGAAGCAGGAACACCTAAAGCTGAAGATATTCCCGGCACGATAGCTGTTTGCAAACCGTGTTTTTGAGCAAATTCAATTTCTTCACTTCCTCTTCCAAAAACAAATGGATCTCCACCTTTCAATCGCACCACATGACCGTGTTTTTGAGCCATAACCACAATTAATTCATTTATCTGATCCTGAGTATATGCATGACAACCAAAACGCTTGCCCACAAAAACGATTTCAGTTCCTGCCGCAGCATATTGCAACAAATCCTCATTCACCAGTGCATCATAAAGCACTACATCCGCATCTCCTAAAGCTTTGATAGCTTTGATGGTAATTAACTCCACATCGCCAGGTCCAGCTCCTACAATTGTCAACTTTGGTGTGTTAGCATTCTTCATATTCTTCAGTATAAATTGGTATTCAATTCATTTAATTCAGCAAGCGAATTCACATTTCTAAATTGCTTGCTTTTTTCCTCTTCCACTTCAATTATTTGATGATTCACTTTGTTTAATAAGCGCATCATTTTTAAATCATTATCATCTATAGCCTTTTTCAAAATCGGAATCATCTTCTTAGAATAAATTCCTATCAAAGGGTGGATTTTATTGGCATTTGAAAAAACAGAAACCTCAAAATCCGTTGTATGTTTTGCAATTAATTCCAATAAAATTTCTGTTGAAATTAAAGGAATGTCACAACTTAATATCAAATTAATTTCATTTTCTGAATGAACCAATGCCGAATAAATGCCGCCTATTGGCCCTTTATTTAATTCAATATCATTTATTTTCTCATAGGACAAATAATCATAAGCTGATGTATTAGTCACTAATTGTATCTTATTACTAATGGGTAAAGCCGCTTCAATGATATGCTCGATAAAAGCTTTTCCCTGAAAAAGCACCAATCCTTTCTCTGATTGCATTCGGCTGCTTTTGCCTCCACAAAGAATTGATACGGCTACTTTTTCCATTTTCTTTCAATTTAAAAAGGCAAAACTACCACTTCCTCATTAATTTTGATATTTGTAACATCATGAGGTACAACAATCAAACCATTAGCAACTGCAAAAGTATTCAACATTGCCGAACTTTGACTCTCTAAAACAGTTACTTTTTCATCGTCATAAAATGCTTTCAAAAAAAGTGTTTTCCCTGATGTATTTTTAAAATCGCTATTGATTTTTTTCTTCATTTCCGGCAAATGTATTGCTTCAAATCCCATCATTTTTTTCAAGGCAGGAAAAGCATATACATAAAAACAAGTCAGTGAAGAAGCCGGATTTCCCGGTAAAGCAAAGACGATTTTATTTTCTTGTGTTCCAAAAAACAAAGGTTTTCCAGGTTTTTGATTGATCTTATAAAACAACTCAGTCACTCCGTTTTTCAACAAGGCTTCTTTGACATAATCATAATCACCTACCGAAATCCCGCCTGAAATTAACACTACATCAAAATGAGCCAAACAACTTTCTACTGCTTGGATGGTTTTTTTTAAACTGTCTTTTACCTTAAAAATAGACGGTTTTTTAATCCCGATGGTTTGTAAAGCAGCTTCTATCATTAGCGAATTACTCTCGTAAATCTTTCCTTTGGGTAATTTCTTTCCGGCAGGCACTAATTCATTTCCGGTAACTAGTATAGCTACTTTCGGCTTTTGGTACACTTTGATCTTTGTAATTCCTAAACAGGCTAAAAAACCAATAGCAGCCGGAGTAATCACAGTATTTGCATCAAAGACTAATTCGCCTTTTTTAATTTGTTCTCCTTTTTCACGAATATTAGCACAAGGCGCAGGCATTTTTTCAATTTGAAGTACATTTTCTGTTCTTGTTGTATGCTCCTGCATCACCACAGTGTCTGTATCATCCGGAACAAAAGCACCGGTAAAAATGCGAACCGCCTGATTTTTTTCGATTTTTTCATCCAAAAAATCTCCGGCCTGCGAAGTATTTATTACTTCAAATTGGTTCAAGTTGCTGTGTGTAAAAGCATATCCATCCATCGCCGACTGACGAAAAGGAGGCATATTGATAGGAGAATATATTGCTTCTGCCAAAACATATCCTAGTGATTTACTCACTTTGATTTTCGCAATTGGCATTTTACAGCTATTCTCTGCTATTATATTTAAAGCTTCAGCTACTTGAATCATAAAAATAGATTTTTAATATCTAAGTATAAATACTTATGCAAATATACGTAATTTTAGTTTCTAATGTTATAAAATAGTGGTTTTAGGAATCGAAATGCAATAAAAAGAATTAAAAAACCATTTATTGCGAAAAAACAAATATTAATTTGTTTTTTGTTACATATTCTTAAAGTCAAAAGTTTTTAAGTGGGGTAGAAGAGTCAATTTGTCTAATAATCATTTCTAAAAGATTACTCAAAAGGTATAATTAAAGAGGATGTAATTTGCTCTAAAACTTCAAAAGCAGCTTCAGCCATTTTGTTTCCTTTAGTATCTAAAAGCGGATTAATTTCACAAATTTCGATACAAACCACTTTACGTGAAGCTATAATTTGGTTAATAACAGCAATAATTTCATATTGATCAAAACCTTTAGAGACTGGAGTTCCGGTTCCATTAGAAACTAAATCACAATCCATAGAATCAACATCAAAAGAAACATAAATCATGTCACAATGTATTAATTGTGCCAATGCTCTTTCAACACAATTTTCCAATCCTTTGAAACGAACTTCTTCTACTTTAAAATTCTTAATTCCTAAATCAGAAATGAGATGATCTTCGGCTTCTTCGGTATCGCGAACACCAAAATAAATCAAATGTTCATGATCTATTTTTGGTTCTTCAATACCAATACTTTTCATTTCGACCCAATGTTGTTGGGTTTCTGGAATAACATCATTGATTTGATATTTTAAATTATCAAAACCTAAAGCAGCTGCTAAAGGCATTCCATGAATATTACCTGATGGAGAAGTATATGGTGAATGTATATCAGCATGTGCATCTATCCAGATTACTCCTAGGGTCTTATCCGGATACATGGCTTTAATACCGCTAATAGTTCCTAATGCAGAGGAATGATCTCCTGATAGTACAATTGGAAAAAAATGGGCTTCCAAAGCACGTTTTACGGTGTGTGATACCCTTGAACATTGTTCTAATACAAACTCAATTCTTTTGGCAAATGTATTTTGCGTCTTATCGTAAATGGTTTCGTTATGTGTTTTGACATCTTCAAAAGTGTATTGATTGAAATAATCACTACCGCGATTTATTGCCGCAACTTCTAAGGCGTCAATCCCTAAATCTGAACCACGGGTTCCTCCACCAATATCTGAACGATTCTTGATTAATTTTACAAGGCGATCCATAAAAATATTATTTAAAATCGTTTAATGCTTTTTCGATAATAGATAGACAATCTTTAATTTGTGCTTCAGTAATTACTAAAGGCGGAGCTAAACGAATTTTGTTTCCATGAGTAGGTTTGGCCAGCAAACCATAATCCCTGAATTTTAAACAAATTTCCCAAGCCAAATCAGATTCTTCCTCACAATCAATTACAATGGCGTTCAATAATCCTTTTCCTCGTACTAACGAAATTAAAGGATTTTTTGAAGCAATAGCATTCAATCCGTCTCTTAAAATGACACCTAAACGTTCCGCATTTTCGGCTAATTTTTCTTCATTTATAACTTCAAGTGCAGCAATAGCTACCGCAGCTGCAACAGGATTTCCTCCAAAAGTAGAACCGTGTTGTCCCGGTTTAATTACATTCATAATGGCATTATTGGCTAGAACAGCCGAAACAGGATATACACCTCCCGACAAAGCTTTTCCTAAAATAAGAATATCAGGTTGCACATTTTCATGTTGCACCGCTAATAATTTTCCTGTACGCGCAATTCCGGTTTGCACTTCATCAGCTATGAACAATACATTGTGTTTTTCGCATAATGCTTTGGCTTTCGCCAAATAACCTTCACTAGGCACATAAACTCCTGCTTCACCCTGAATAGGTTCTACCAGAAAACCTGCAATATTTTTAGAGGATTCCAATACTTTTTCTAAAGCATCCAGATTATCGTATTCTATTTTGATAAAACCTTCAGTAAAAGGACCAAAACTTTTGCGAGCCGTTTCGTCATTGGAAAAAGAAATAATAGTAGTCGTTCTACCATGAAAATTATTCTCACAAACAATAATCTGCGCTTGATTCTCATGAATTTTCTTTACTTCATATGCCCATTTTCTACATAATTTCAATGCAGTTTCTACAGCCTCAGCACCAGTATTCATGGGTAATACTTTATCAAAACCAAAATACTTCGTTACATATTCTTCATAAACGCCTAATTGGTCATTATAAAAAGCTCTTGAAGTTAAAGTTAGTTTTTGTGCTTGTTCGATCATTGCCCCAACAATTTTAGGATGACAATGTCCTTGATTTACTGCTGAGTAAGCCGATAAAAAATCATAATATTTTTTACCATCAACATCCCAAACAAATACTCCTTCACCTTTTTCCAGAACTACCGGTAAGGGATGGTAATTATGAGCGCCATAATTATTTTCTTTATTTATTAATGATTCTGATTTAGAAGATAGTATTTGCTGTGTTTGTTCCATGATTGTTATGTTATTACTCTAATATTACAAAATTACGTATATTTTATGGGCTGTCAAAACCTCAAACTAAGAGTTGTTAAGGTAATAAAAGTAGGTAGTGGAGTAAAAAAAAGAAGTTTTTTCAAGTTCAGGTTTATACACTTTTATTGGATTAATTTTCAGATATTTGTAGATATACCTCAAACAATTACGATATTGCACTACATGAAAAAAATTATATTCCTTCTTGCCTACAGCTGTTTAGCTTCCTGTCAGGGTACTAAAGAGATTACTTCTCAAAAGATAATTAGTCCCGTAAAATATACTAACTCCATAACTGCTGAGGAGTTAAAAACGCATCTTTATATTGTAGCCAGTGACTCAATGGAAGGGAGAGAAACGGGATCAGTAGGGCAAAAAAGGGCAGGGAAATACCTTATAAGTCAATATCAAAAAAACAAAATCCCATTTCCTAAAGGAGCTCAAAATTATTACCAACCAATTCCGGCAGCTTTTTTAAATGCAAGAAAAAATGAAAATTTATCAGATTCTGAAAACATTTGGGCATTCATAGAAGGTTCTGAAAAACCGAATGAAATAATTGTGGTTTCGGCACATTACGATCATGTGGGAGTAAAAAATAATGCGATTTTCAACGGTGCTGATGACGATGGTTCCGGAACGGTTGCTTTACTCGAAATTGCTGAAGCTTTTCAGTTGGCCAAAAAAGAAGGGCATGGACCCAAACGTTCTGTTTTGATTCTTCATGTAACGGGTGAAGAACATGGTTTACATGGTTCTCGCTATTATACCGAAAATCCTTTGTTTCCAATAAAAAATACAGTTGCCGATATTAATATAGATATGATAGGACGCCGTGATGAAGCGCATAGTAATTCGAATAATTATGTTTATTTGATTGGAGCGGACAGACTTTCAAGTGAATTAGATAAAATTTGTAGAACTGTTAATGATAATTATGTTCACTTAGATTTAGATTACAAATTCAATGCATTAAATGATCCTAATAATTTTTATCGTCGTTCTGATCACTACAATTTTGCAGTATTAGGAGTTCCATCTGTTTTTATTTTTAACGGAACCCATGCTGATTATCATCGAAAAACAGATACTCCGGACAAAATTGAATATGATGCTTTAGCAAAAAGAACCCAACTTGCTTTTAACATCGCCTGGGAATTAGCTAATAGAGAAAATAGAATTGTTGTTGATAAAAAATAAGACGTTATGTTTCCACAAGAATTACACTAATTAACACGAAATGCTTTTTAGTTATAATTACACGAATCTGCCAAAGGCAGAAAAAATTTGTGTAATTAAAGTTTGACTGCATTCAACTTTGTGTTAATTAGTGAAATCTGTGTGTAACATTTTTTATTTTGAACTTTGTGGAAAACTTAGCGAACTTTGCGGTTACTATTATTACGTTACATTGATACTACATAAAAAATGAAATTTAAAGCCGTATTATTTGACCTTGACGGCACCTTGGTCAACTCACTTATAGATATCGCCGATTCAATCAATAAAGTTCTTGAGGAACGCAATTTTCCTACTCACAGTTATGAAGTTGTTAATAATTTTATAGGCAGTGGACTAAGAAATCTAGTTACTAAAGCGCTTCCTGAGACCCACAAAGACGAAGCTTCTATCGAAAGTACTTTTCAAGCAATGATGACAACGTATCGCGAGAATTGTACCAATAAAACATTTGCTTATGACGGAATTGTGGAATTGTTGGATGCATTAAAATCTAAGAACATTAAACTTGCCATTTTATCTAATAAAGCAGATGAATTGACTAAAAAAATTGGACTTACATTATTCTCGGATTATTTCGACATTGTTTTAGGTTTAAAAAGTGAAGCAACTAAGAAACCAAATCCTTTAGCAGCAATTGAAATCAGTAATGAATTTGGGGTTTCACCCGAAGAATTTCTCTACGTAGGTGATTCAGGTATTGATATGCAAACGGCTAAAAATGCTAATATGCATGCCGTAGGAGTGCTTTGGGGCTATAGACCAAAAGAAGAATTAGTTGCCGAAGGCGCTCAATCAATTATCAGTCATCCATTAGAGTTAATAGAACTTTTGTAATTTTAGAATACTAAAAAAATGAAATACAAATGCATCATTTTTGATTGCGATGGCGTACTGGTGGATAGCGAAGCAATTTCTATAGGAACCTTAGTGAATATGGCAGCAACGCATGGCGCCATTATTGATGAAAATTATGCGCATCAACTCTTTTTAGGAAAGTCATTGGAATTTTGTTTCGAATATATTGCTGAATTAGCCAATAAAAAATTACCGGTTGATTTTGAAGAAGAATTCAGAAGACGCACTTTTGAATCTTTTAAAAATGAACTGCAACCTATAAAAGGAATACATGAATTATTATCCAAAATTAATGTTCCAATTGGCGTAGCTTCGAATGGTCCTGCTGATAAAATTAGGCTTAATTTAACCACCACGAAACTGATTGATAAATTCAACGGGAATATCTTTAGTGCTTACGATATTAACAGTTGGAAACCCAATCCTGAATTGTATCTGCATGCAGCTAAAACCATGGGATTTGAAGTTGCCGACTGTGTTATTATCGAGGACAGTCCAGCCGGAGTTCAGGCCGCTTTAGCCGGAGGTTTTGATGTTTTCGGTTTCAGCAATCATACTAATTTGGAAGCTTTACAGCAAATGAACATTCCTTTATTTGATGATATGGCTCAACTTGATTTACTTTTGCAATAAATATTAAAACTACAATGACGACACATCTGGCTTTACTTCGCGGTATCAACGTTTCTGGACATAATATGATGAAAATGGATGCCTTGCAAAAAATGCTTGAAAATATGGGATTCACTAATGTAACGACATATATTCAAACTGGAAATGTTTTTGTGAGCTGTGAAGAAGAAAATCCGGCAGCAGTGGGGTTCAAAATCAAACAGGAAATTTTCAAAACCTTTGGTCATGATGTTCCTGTTGTAGTGATTAATAAAGAACACTTAATTGCCTGTCAGGAAAACAATCCTTTTTTGAAAGCCGCTGATGTGGATACTAAAAAACTCTATGTGGCTTTTGTTTCAATGGAATTACACAAAGACAGAATTCATGATCTTAAAATGAGTGCAGTAAAACCTGATGAAGTGCATATTGATAAAAACAGAATCTTTATTAAATATGCAGTTTCGGCCGGAAAAACTCGATTAGATCAAAAATACATTGAAAAAAAGCTCAATTTAACCGCTACAATTCGCAACTGGAATACAGTAATACATTTGTTGAAAATGTACGAAGAGCAGGAATTTTAAAATTTAGCATTATCAACTTACTATAAATTTGGTTCCAAAAATAAGATTATAACAAAAAGTTGTATTCCTATTTCTAATTCCATAAAAACAACACTAACTAAGTAATTTGGTGAATTTAAATAAGTATTAATACTTATTTTTTAGTTACATTTGTTTTGTAAACTTGAGTTCTACTCATCGCTTAATCCAAAAACAAATGAGAGGAATTAATACCGATTGTACCAGTTGCATCAATAGCAATTGTTTTATAAAGAAACATGTGCATTTGGAAAAGATGCAGGATTACATGTTAGAAAAAACGAACTATACCTGTAAAAAGGGCCAGCAATTTATGATTGAAGGAGCTCCAATTCAGGGATTGTATTTTATTTATAAAGGAAAAGTAAAGGTTTTAAAAACCGGAATTTACGGAAGAGAACAAATTGTTCGTCTGAGTAATGATGGAGAAACGATTGGTTTTAGAGGATTTGGAACCAGCAATCGTTATTTAATTGCGGCATCAGCTATTGAGGATACTGTTTTGTGTAATTTTAGTAATGATGTGATGCATTCGATTCTAAAAACAATTCCTGAATTCACTTATGATATGATGTTGTTTTATGCCGAAGAATTGAATAAAAGCGAGAACAGAGTTAAGAAAATTGCCCAAATGAATGTTCGTGAAAGAGTAATCGATATACTGTTGTATTTGCAGAAAAAATTTGGACACACTAATAATTTGCTTAATATCAATCTTTCCAGAAAAGAAATTGCAGATTTTGCCGGTACTACCGATGAACAAGTAACCCGAATTCTTTCCAGTTTAAAAAGAGAAGGTGTTATTAAAATTGTAAACAAAAAAATTGGTTTACTTCAGGTTGAAAAATTAAACGCCGAAATTATAGAGCATAAATAAATCAGTGTTGTACTGAAAAATAATACCCCAAATTCGCAAATTATTTCAATAACTAATATTTTAAAATTTGCGAATTTGCGGTGTGAACATTTTTTAGAAGCCAAAGAGGAATGTACTGAAAAAGTGCATAGTTAAATTCGATTTGGAGACAAATAAATACTACTCTAAAGTCTTCAAAATAGCTTTTCGTTTTATTTTTCCGCTTTCAGTAGATTCAAATTCTGGGACAAAAAAGTAAGCTTTCGGTTTTTCGTATTTATCCAATGCGTTAAAAATAGCCTCATCTATTTCCTGTTTTTCGCCTTCGACAACTAAGACTAATTTTTCGCCTAAAAGGGCATCAGCAATTCCTCCAACAAAAAAACGGGAAGAGATATGATCACTCAATTTTTCTTCAATTTTTTCAGGAATAAGTTTTACGCCTCCGCTATTGACCACATTATCAATACGGCCTAAAAGCATAAATTCCTGTTCATTAATAATTTGAACCAAATCATTAGTAAACAAACGTTCATCACTAACTAATGGTGCGTCAATGACTAAACATTCTTTTTCATCTTGAGAAATATGTACATTAGGTAAAATTGAAAAAGCTTGTTTTCCAATTTTTTTGGCAGCAATATGCGTAATGGTTTCGGTCATTCCGTAGGTTTCATATACTTTCGTTTTTATACCTAAGAGTTTTTGCTCTAAGCTGCTCTCCATTTTGGCTCCACCAATAATGAGTTTTTTTACTTTATGTAATTCGTCTAAAGAATTTTGAACCTGCATAGGAACCATAGCCACAAAATCGTATTCTTTAGTCAAATTTGCCAAAGGATTTGCGCTAGGCGGAACAATATCAATGGCTAATCCAAGAATAAAACTTCTTACGAGCATCATTTTGCCCGCAATAAATTGAACCGGCAGACAACACAAAGCAGTATCGCCCGGTTTTAATTCAAAAAAATCTCCCGTAGCTAAAGCTGAATTTACTAATGCTTGTTTGCTTTTTCGAATGATTTTAGGAGTTCCGGTAGTTCCTGAAGTTTGTAAATCGATAAACCAGTTATCATCAAACCAGTCTAATAAAAATTTACCAATTGCCTTTTCATAGTCTTCTCCTTCTTTAATTAGGTAATATGCAGCTATGCGCAATCCGTGACTATCCAGATGTTCTCCGTTGTATTTAAAATAATTATGAATGTTCTTGTAAGTAACTCTTTTCATGAATTAATGCTTTGAATCTATCGTTCCAGTTAATTTTTCTTTCCAATTTTTCCATTGGTATTTTCTACTAAAGATAAGTAAAAGCACAGGGTAAATCAAGACAACCGGCATAATAATGTCAAATCCTGCGTTAGGTACAGAAAGATCTTTAAAAATTGAATTTGTTTGAAAAGCTGACCAATCTGAAGTAACCAATAAAGCCCCGATGAGATTATTTGCGGCATGAAAACCTAAGGCTAATTCCATTCCATCGTCCATAAGAGTTATGATTCCTAAAAACAATCCTGTCCCTATGTAATAGACAAAAATGATGTTCCCAATTTTAGCTACTTCGGGATTAAATAGATGCATTCCGCCAAAAATTAACGAAGTCATTACTAAAGGAAACCATCTGTTTTGTGCCAAATTTGCAAACCCCTGCATCAAATAACCTCTAAAAACATATTCTTCTGTACTTGTTTGAATGGGGATTAAAAGGACAGCAATGACAAATAATATAGTAAAGGGAATAGGTTTGAAATTGAATACATACAATTCGGGATTTAAAAAGACATAAACCAGAACAGAAACTATGGAGATGATAGCCCAAAGTCCAAAAGAAAACCAGATTCTGTTCCAATCGATTTTTTTTCTGGAAGTCGTAAGCGAAAGCATTGTTTGTTTGTGCATATAATTCACAACAAAATAAATTCCGGCAAAAGCAAAAACAAAGGAAAGGAGAATTAAGAAAAAGGTTAGGTTGGAATCAAGAAAATGCATAACACCTTCGTTCGTCATGGGATAATTTTCTCCTGTTAAAGCCGTTTTGACTAAAACGGTAATGACTAACGGGATTTGTCCTATAAAAGACATGGTAATTATTACGGCCGAGCCCAATAAATATTTCCAAAATTTATTCTGTTTTCGAATGGCTTGTTTTATAAACATACATTTTATGGATTAAAGTAGTACTATTAAACTTTCAAAAGCTATTTTTGTTTCTTCGAAAATACCCTTTTTATTTTAAACTTAAAGAATAGAACGCATGATTAAAGTATATCATAATCCACGTTGTGGGAAATCAAGAAATTGCTTGGCTTTTTTAGAAAATACTAATCAGGATTATACAATCGTTAAATATTTAGAAGAAGTTCCAACTAAGGAAGAACTTATTAATTTGTTAAATAAGTTAAATATCAAGCCTTTAGGATTGGTGCGTCAAAAAGAAAAAATTTGGACTGAAAATTACAAAAATCTGGAAATGAACGATGATGCCATTATTGAGGCGATGATTACTCATCCTATTTTGATTGAAAGACCTATAATAGTCAAAGATAATGAAGCAATAATAGCCCGTGAAATGGATAAGATTGAAGCCTTCTTTAAATCGAAATAGGCTTTTAACATTTATTTAATAAATTGATTTTAAACCAAATCCGGTTTTTTAATTCAAAAGAAAAAACAAAAAATATAAAAATGCGACAAACATTAAGAATCTTTTTAAGCCTTTGCTTACTTTTTACCAGCCTGATCAATTTTGCCAAATCAATAGATCCAATTAAGGATAAGGTTAAAATTTCAGGTACTGTAATTGAAAAAGCGACCAAACAACCTCTTGAATATGCGACTGTTACGATTACAGATACTAAGAATCCTAAAATGATTACCGGAGGAATTACTAATGCTAAAGGGGGATTCACAATTGAGGTTGCTCCCGGGATTTACAATATTAAAATCGAATTTATTTCTTTTAAATCTATAGAGTTCAATCAGCGTAGTCTTGAAAAAAATATCGATTTAGGTGTTATTGCCCTTTCTGAAGATGCCGCTCAATTGAATGAAGTGGTGGTTCGTGCCGAAAAATCGACAGTTGAAATAAAATTAGATAAGAAAGTGTACAATGTAGGTCAGGATATGATTGTTAAAGGAGGAACGGTAAGTGATGTACTTGAAAATGTTCCTTCAGTAACAGTAGATGTGGAAGGAAATGTGAGTTTACGAGGCAACGAAAACGTACGTATTTTTATCGATGGTCGTCCTTCGAATTCTTTGAATATGGCCGATGCTTTACGTCAAATTCCTGCTGATGCTATTGATAAAGTAGAAGTAATAACTAACCCTTCAGCCCGTTATGATGCCGAAGGAGGAGCCGGAATCTTAAATATTGTACTGAAAAAAGGAAAAAATCAGGGCTTTAACGGAAGTTTTATAGTCTCAACAGGAATTCCTGAAACTTATGGTTTAAGCGCTAACTTAAATTACAAAACCGAAAAATTAAACTTTTTCACTTCAACCGGATATGATTATAGAACTAGTGAAGGAAGAGGTTTAACGCATTCTACTTTGTTAGATACTAACAAAGACATTAGTGGTTATACAAATGAGGACAAAAACACGGAGCGTCTTAGAAAAGGAATTTCTACAAAAACAGGAGTAGAATGGACTATAACTCCAAATACTTTTTGGACGAATGCTATTAGTTATCGTGACAATAGCGGAACTAATGAAGATCATGTGCAATTCCTTTCTTATGATCAAAATCGGGAATATTTATCTACGCGTTACCGTAAAGGTGTAGGGAATGATATAGGTAAAGATTTAGAATTAACTTCAAATTTCATAAAAAACTTTAATGATAAAGGACACAAATGGACTGCTGATATTTCATATACTACTAATAAAGATGCTGATAATTCACTTATTACAAACTATTTTGTAGAAAATATAAATGATAAAACATATGACTACACCACTAATAATCAAAAACAATATCAGTTTCAAGCACAAACCGATTATGTATTGCCTTTTGAAAATGGAAGTCAATTTGAAGCAGGATACAAAGGAAATTTTAACAACTTAAGAAATCCTTATGATGTTTTTGTAGATGGAACTTTTGTAAATGGTGTTTTCGACAATGGTGTTAGAAAGGACAGTTTATCTAATACCTTAGAATATAGAGAACGAATCAATGCAGTATATTCTCAATATGGATCTAAAATCAATAAATTCTCTTATTTATTAGGATTACGCTGGGAAGATACTCATATCGAAGTTAATTCATTAGAAGAGCCAAGTATTGATTATAATACTAAAAAATACAGCTATTTCTTTCCTAGTGCGTTCTTAACTTATGAGTTGTCTGATGAAAGCAGTCTTTCTTTAAGTTACAGTAAGCGTTTAACCAGACCAAGAGGTCGTTTTTTAAATCCGGCAACAAATTACTCCAGTAATATTAATTTATTTAGAGGAAATCCAGATTTAAATCCTTCGTTGACAGATAAATTTGATGTTGGTTATTTGAAAAAATGGGATAAAGTTACTTTTAGTACTTCGATGTTTTTTGAAAATACTAATGACGTTTTCTCTTTTGTAAGAACTGAAACAGGAGAATATGTTGGGAACAATCCTGTAGTTTTAAGTAAACCAATCAATTTAGCTAAGGAACAACAATTTGGTTTTGAATTTACCTTGAATTATACACCGTTTAAAAAATGGAAAATAAACAGTAGTTTTAACTTCTCAAATGTTAAAACAAGTGGTGAATACAAATACACTATATTAGAAAACAATCAATCTGTTGATAAAATTCAAGATCTTAATAACGAAGCTTTTTCATGGTTTTCAAGGTTGAATTCTCGTTTAACACTTCCTGCAAAAATTGACTGGCAATTAACCGGAATGTATTTTGGTCCTAAAAATACAGCACAAGGAAAGAGCTTGGGGAATTATGTTATAAATATGGCTTTTAGCAAAGACATTTTAAAAGATAAAGCGACTTTAGCATTAAATGTAAGTGATTTGTTTAATTCCAGAAAAATGATAAATGAGACTAACTTAACTAGTGTAATGTCTTATAGTGAATTTCAATGGAGAAGAAGACAAATTAATCTGTCATTTACCTATCGTTTGAATATGAAGAAAACGGATAAGGATAAAAATATGCCAAAAAACAACGGAGACGGTGGCGGAGAAGGAGGCGGTGATTTTCCTGGCTAATAATTGAGATAAGTACTAAATACAAAAAGCACAGTATTACACTGTGCTTTTCGCGTTTTTAGAAGTTGTTTATAGATTCGGCCGTTTTAAAAAACGGTCGAATTTATTCCAATTCTTATTTTTCAAAGTCAACTCTTACTTTGTATTCATTCGATTTTAAAATGTTCTCAATAGAACCAAAAGTGGCGATTGTTTTTTGATATTCTTTTTCTTTTTTCAAAGCAATTTGTCTTAATGCATTTTGAAAACGACTTACTTCTTTCAAGGTAGTAAGGATTAAACCTGGAACAGGGGTGTTTTTTCCTTCCTTATCTTTGGCAACCATAGTGAAATAAGAAGAATTACAGTGTTTAATTATTCCAGATTGAATGTTTTCGGCCTCAACACGAATACCAATAATCATAGAACTGTTTCCTACATAATTCACGCTTGCTTTCATAGTTAGCAGTTCGCCTACTTCAACCGGTTTCAGGAAGTTTACAGTATCTACCGATGCTGTTACACAATAATTTCCGGAAAATTTAGAACCACAGGCAAAGGCAATTTGGTCCATTAAAGATAAAATATAGCCCCCGTGAATTTTTCCGCTAAAATTAGTATGCGAAGGCAACATTAATTCGGATATCGTTATTTTTGAAGAATCAACAGTTTTGTATTCGAGACTCATAAAAAGTATTTTTTTAGATAATTTTGATTTAAAGATCTTGTTTTTCAGTAGCCAAAAGTACAAAATCTGATTTTGGTGCTTCGCATAATGAACAGCAATAGTCAGCAGGAAGATCTTCAAACAGGACTCCTTTTTTAATTCCTTGTACCGCATCACCAAATTCAGGATTGTAAATAGTCAAGCATTCTGAACATTGATATATTTCGTGTTCCTGATGTTCTTTTTTGGTTGCAGCAGTTGTTGCATTATTTTCTACAGTTGTGACATTTCCTAATTCATTAAAGTATTTTTTGCTTAATTCGATTAAAATACTTGGCAATTCCAGTTTGTCGATATCTTGTGTATGAACAATGTATTCTCTGGTATTTGGGTCAAAATGTTTCGCATACAAGACATTATAGGTGTCTCTGATTTTAATTGATTCTAAATCTTTTGGCAGCATATTTTTTTCAATTACAATAGAGGTAAAATAATGCCCTTCTCGATTGTAATCGGAAATTCCAAAAGTTAATCCGTAAGTACTAATGTCAAATTGATCTAATGTTCTTACTAAGAATGTTTTTAGATTCAAAGACCAATCTGTAGCTACCGGCAAATGCCAGTTAAGTTCCAGTAAGGAATGACGCACATTGATCCCTTTTTTTCCAAGGAATTTTTCCCAATCCAGTTTTCGGTCCTTCGGAATTCCTTTGATAATAAAAGATTTCCAGGGAGTGATACATATTTTTCCGATTTTACAATCAAAACACAAATCACACATTTCCTTTAAAAATTCTAAATCATAAAGGTTGTTTCTCCAATACAATCCTAACCAGTATTGATCGATACCTAAACGGTTCATTCCCTCATAATATGGAAATGGATAAAAAGGAATATTTAAAGCTTTATCGATAGTTCGGTTATTTGAATCTATATTTTCGCTAACCAAATTGAAAATCATGTCAATTCCAATAGCTTCTTCGCTAACAATACGTTCTATTTCATAATAAATTTTGGCAATATCCCAGCTGTAAATCAATACAGGATATACTTCCATGCGCTGCCACTTAGGTAAACGGATATATAAGTACCAATAATCTTCATGTTCTGAAGCAATAAAGTTGATATGTCCGGTAAATAATGGAACTAATTGTTGTTTTGGGTCGGTGATATTAACTTTTAGAACAGGTTGTTCTTTGAATTGTTCTAAGATATACAGGAATTTATTACCGGTAAGCCAAGGTGTATTTCTAAAAATATCCGTAGAAACATAAGAAGAAACAATGTTGTTTCCGCTTTGTTCATTTGGATAAACGATATGTAGTTTTCCATTGTTTTCAGCTTCTGAATATTTGAAACCATTAGGGAAAATAATATCTTGTCTGGAACCAAAAGAAATGTTTTTCAAACCTTGTTCCAAACTTAGGTTGACAATGTTTTTTAACTCGCCTGGCGAAAGAACGCCTCCTTTTACTATTAATCGTGTTAATTCCATGTTGTTTCTTTTTAGTGAAAAGTGAGTAGTGAAAAGTGATTAGTTTTAATCTAATTACTATTTACTGATCACTAGTTACTCATTTGCATTTAGCTAAAATCTCTTTTACTTCGGTTTTACAACTTCCGCATCCTAGTCCGGCTCCGGTTGATTTACATAATTCAGTAAAATTAGTAGTTCCGGCTTTGATTGCTTCTTCAATATTTCCACTTCCTACCTGACTGCAGGAGCAAACTAGTTTACCTACGACCGGCTTAGCATTCGCATTACTTCCGCGTAGTAATTGGTTTCGTTTGTCTGACAATTCAATTTTGCTTTCAATCATCGTTTTGAATTCGGCAAATTCGTTTTTGTCACCCATCAAAATGGCTCCAACCAGTAAATCGTCTTTTACAATACATTTCTTGTAGTATCGTTTTTTCAAATCAGAGAAAATAATTTCTTCGTAACTATCATCGTTCTCTGGAATAGTTACTTCACCAATACTACAAAGATTAATGTCTTCTAATTTTAAAATGTTCATCAATATAGAACCTTTGTAATAACTGCTGATATCACCTGCAAAATAGTTGGCTAAAATATCAGCTTGTTCTTCGGCTGCAGAAGTAATCCCGAATAATTTTCCATTAAATTCGGCAATTTCTCCAATAGCAAATACATCTGGATTTGAAGATTGTAAATACTGATTTACTTTTACGCCACGACCACAAGCAATACCTGCTTCTTTAGCAATTTCAATATTTGGAACAGTTCCAATTGCGTACACAATAGCATTGGCAGTTAATATTCTACCACTTTTTAGTGCAATTTCCAGTTCGTTTGGATTATTCGATTCAAAAACGGTACTTACTTCATTATCAAAATAAATTTGAATGTCTCTCAACTGAACTTCCTCAGCTAATAACTTACAGGAAATACGATCCAATTGACGCTCCATTAAACGGGAAGCTCGTTGAATAACGGTGATTTTTACTTTTTTATGTTTTAAAGCAGCCGCTAATTCTAACCCAAGCAAACCACCACCTACAATTACTACGTGTTGGTTTTCTGGTGCCAAATTAGTTTGGTCCAAATAGTTTTTCAATCGGTCAGCATCTTCTTTTCTACGCATGGTAAAACGTCCTGGTAAATGTAACTGAGCATTTTCAGGAATAAATGGACGACTACCTGTGGCCAGAATCAAACGATCAAAAATATGCGTTTCACCACGACTGTCAGTGATTGTTTTATTAACGGTGTCAATGTTGTCAATACTAACAGAAGGTTTTAATTTGATATTAAGTTTACTTAAGCCGTCATCCGTTCGGATTTTTAATAGGTTTTCCCATGATAGTTCATTGGTAACATATTCAGGTAAAAGTACACGGTTGTAAAATGGATTGGCTTCATTAGAGAAAACTACAATTTCATCAGTTGAATTGAGTTCTCTGTAATTTTGTATAAATCGGAACGAAGCCGCTCCAGCACCTACAATTGCTATTTTTTGAAATGGTTTTTCGTATTTTTTTACCGCTACGGCAGTATATTTAAAATCAGGTTCTTTAGAAACAGGGTCAACCAAGGTATTGGTAAGGTTGTTGGTTCTGTTTAAGTCATTTTCTAATTGTTTTCCCCAGTGCATGGGTAAGAATACAACGCCTTCTTTGATGGTATCTGTAATATTTGCCTTTACGCGAACGTCTCCGTTTCGGCTACTAATAACTACTACATCGCCGTTTTCGATACCTGATTTGAAAGCATCAATTGGATTGATTTCTAATAAAGGATTCGGTATGTGTGATAATAATCGGGATACTTTTCCTGTTTTGGTCATGGTATGCCATTGGTCTCTGATACGACCAGTGGTTAGTATAAGTGGATATTTATCATCTGGTTCCACCGAAGTATTTTCAATTGTAGTTGGTAAATTGAAAATTGCTTTTTGTGAAGGAGTATAGAATTTTCTATCGGTAAAAAGGCGGGGAGTTCCTGGGTGTCCATAATCAGAAACTGGCCACTGGAAAGTTCCTTCGTGTTTTAATCGGTTGTAATTAAGGTAAGAAACATCGATATTAGTGTTCTTAGTCATTTGGGTGTATTCCTTATAAACTTCTTCTGGTGTATTGAAATCAAAACCAGAAAACCCCATTTTTTTAGCAAAACGGGTAAGGATTTCAAAATCTGGAAGCGCTTCTCCCGGCGCATTTATTCCTTTAGGCAGGTATGAAATTCGTCTTTCAGAATTGGTCATTGTACCTTCCTTTTCTAACCATCCTGCAGCAGGAAGTAATAAGTCGGCAAATTTAGCCGTATCCGCATTATGTGATATTTCCTGAACAACCACAAATTTGGCATTTTTTAAAGCTCTTTCAGCTTGTCTTGAATTAGGCAAACTTACCATTGGATTGGTACAAATAATCCATACGGCTTTCATTTTACCTGATTCCAATGCTTCAAACATTTCGGTAGCTGTTAGTCCGGGTTTTTCTGAAATGGAATCTACTCCCCAAAAATCAGCTACTTCCTGACGGTGTTCCGGATTAGCTAATTCTCTGTGAACGGCTAACAAATTTGCCATTCCGCCTACTTCTCGACCACCCATAGCATTAGGCTGACCGGTTAATGAAAAAGGTCCGGAACCCGGTTTACCTACATGACCTGTAAGCAGTGAAATATTAAGAAGTGCAGTGTTTTTATCAACTCCCACAGCGCTTTGATTTAATCCCATTGCCCAGAGACTGAGGAAACCTTGAGCTTTCCCAATTAAATCGGCAGCTAAATCAATTTCTTTAATGCTAATACCACACAATTGAGTCGCTTTTTCCAAAGAAGTTGATAATACTAATTCTTTGTAAGACTCAAAGTTTTCAGTATGTTTTTTGACAAAGTCAATATCGGCATAACCTTTTTCAATAATTCTTTTGGCTAAAGCGTGATATAAAATGATGTCGCTTCCTGGTAAAATTTGTAAATGTAAATCGGCTGATAGCGCCGTATCTGTTTTACGTGGATCAATTACAATTACTTTTATATTTGGGTTTTTCTCGCGGTGTTGTTCTAAACGTCTAAAGAGAATAGGGTGGCACCAGGCTGGATTAGCTCCGGTAATTAAAAAAGTATCGGCTAATTCAATGTCTTCATAAGCAATAGGAACAGCATCTTCTCCAAAAGTTTTTTTGTAACCTGCCACTGCTGAACTCATGCAAAGACGGGAATTAGTGTCTATATTGTTAGTTTTTAGAAAACCTTTTACCAGTTTGTTTACCAGATAATATTCTTCTGTTAAACATTGTCCGGATATATAGAAGCCCACACTGTCAGGCCCATGTTTTTTTATTATTGAAGAAAATACGGCAGCAGCACGATCTAAACCCTCGTCCCAACTAACACGCCCCATAGGATGTGATTTACTCCAGCGCATTTCAGGAGAAAGAATCCTGTCAGATGTGTCATTGGCAACATAATGAAGGTTCATTCCTTTAGAACAAAGCATTCCTCTGTTTACAGGATGGTCAATGTCTCCTTTTACCGTAACTCCATTACTGGAATCTTTACTAACGATGATTCCACATCCCACTCCACAATATGAACACGTAGTTTTGATTTCTGAATTTTGCATTATCCTTATGTGTTTTTAATGGCGAACTCTTTATTAAACTTATTAGTTTGTGTTTAAAATGTAAAAATACGTATTAATTAAGTATAAATACGTATTTATTTGATTTATTTTTCAAGTTTGCCAAAAAAATAATAGAAATCTAAAATAATGCTTTTAATCTTTTTTTTTGTTAAAAAAACGATGATTATTTAAAAAAAATAACATTTAGATAAGAACGAAATTTTTGAATTTACCTATGAAAACAGATAACTAATAACATAAATGAACAAAATAGTATTGTTTTATATGTTGTCAGAGGTAATTCCGCTTTTATTTGGTAAATTCTTTGGATGTCCTTATTATAATTGAGGTGGGTAGTTTTTGGAATCTTTTAAATTATAGAGTCAGATTTTTAATTGATGTTTTAAAACGTTATTTAAAGAACTTCAAAATCTATGTAGGTGATTCTTTTTATCTTATCTATTCTTTGTAAATAAACCTATTATTTATGATAGTATATCTCTTCATTTACTATTTAGTTTATTTAATAAAATCGAAGCTTTTTAATTCTGTTTTTTATAATAAATCTCTTTTTTTCTTAGTAGAATTAGTTACTAAGTTCTTTTTACTACGTATGAAATGTGTTGTAATCTTGCGTTTTATAAGGGTTTGTGTTGTTTTATTGCGTTTTAGCAAGTTTTTAAGAAGTTTTTATACACTAAATACTTGTAATAAAAAGCTGTTTCTTGTTGGTTTTTAAGTGGTTTTTACGTAGATATACTTACGTAAATTTGCTTCATACAAAACATAAAACAATAAATAACATGAAGTTTATGAAATCAAAACAGCAAAATTCAACTTCTTAAAATTGGGATTTCTAATCAGAAAAAAAACAAGCTTTTAATAAAAATAGAATAATAAGTTTAAATAATTAAAATAAGTAAAATGAAAAAAACAACTCAAAAAATAGCAAAACTTTTTTCAAGATTGATGCTAGCAGGATTGGTGACAATAGTTTCATTAACGTCAATTAAAACTAGCGCACAAGGTGAGCCGGTTAAATTAGGATTTATTCCTCTTACGGATTGTTCACCTATTGTAATGGCTAAGGAATTAGGTTTGTTTAAAAAATATGGTGTAGAAGTAATAGTTACAAAAGAGTCTTCTTGGGCCAATGTTAGAGATAAAATCTTAACAGGAGAATTAGATGGAGCACACTGTTTGTATTCAATGCCATTTTCAGTTTACACAGGAGTGGGAGGAAAAGCAGGGTCAGAAATGAAAATTGCAATGATGCTTAATTCAAATGGGCAAGCAATCTCTTTATCAAATGATTTTTGTGGAAAAGTTGGTTTCAAAGAAATGGCTAAAGTTGCTCCAGTAGTAGCAGCTAAGTTGAAAGCAGAGAAAGAAGTAACTTTTGCAATGACTTTCCCTGGAGGTACTCACGATTTATGGTTGCGCAACTGGTTAGCTGCGGCAGGTGTAAATCAAAAAACTTCAAAAATTATCACTATTCCACCTCCACAAATGGTTGCTAATATGAAAGTAGGTAACATGGACGGATTCTGCGTTGGAGAGCCATGGGGAGGAGTTGCTGCTATGCAGGGAGTTGGATTTACACAAATTGCTAGTCAGGATATCTGGAAAGATCACCCGGAGAAAGCTTTGGTTGTAAATAAAGATTTCAGTGCAAAAAGAAGAGAAGATCTTAAAAAAGTAATGAAAGCGATTATGGAAGCTTGTAAATGGTTAGATGTTCCTGCAAATCGTAAGAAGACTGCTGATATCATTGGTAAACCAGCTTATGTAAATGCTAATAATGATGTTATCCAAGACAGATTGAATGGTGAATACAACTTAGGATGTAAACTAGGACAAAAAATTTACAAAGGAGACCAAATGGTTTTTCATAAAGGAGGAACGGTAAACTTTCCTCGTAAATCTTATGCAATTTGGGCAATGGCACAGTTTGTAAGATTCGGATATTTAAAAGAAGCTCCAAATTACAAAGCAATTGCAGATAAATTAATTCTACAGGATTTATACAAAGAAGTAGCTGCAAGTATGAAAGTAAAAGTACCAGTTGATGATATGAAACCATTTTCAATTACAATTGACAAAACGATTTTCAATCCTGCTAATCCAGCAGCTTATCTTAAAGTTGTAAAAAGATAAAAGTAATTAAGAATCCCTCTCCAAGTGGGAGGGATTTTAAAAAATTGCCTCAAAATTAAACAAAAACAATAGAAACAAAACATTACAAAAAGTTAAACTAAAAAAGATTGGATCATGGCAGAAAGAGAAACATTAACAATTGATGCTCTTGAGGAAGTTAAAGTTGCTTCTGTAGCAACTTCTCAAAGCGAAGAAAGTAAAAACGAGAAATTAAGTTTATTGACTGAAAAACTCGTAACAAAATCTAAATCAGTTCTTTTGGCAGCATTAGGATTGGTTATATTTGGAGGAGTATGGGAATTAGTAAGCAGCCTAACCGAAGGTGCTTTACCAACTCCTATAGCTACATTGACAGTTTTATATGAAATGATTAGTGACCCATTTTATGATTATGGTCCAAACGATAAAGGAATCGGACTGCAATTATTTAATTCCATTAAAACGGTATTATTAGGTTTCTTTTTAGGTTCATTAGTAGCTATTCCGTTGGGAATTTTGATGGGAGCAAGTACAATTTGTAAACAAATTTTTTATCCTATCGTACAACTTTTAAAACCAGTTTCGCCATTAGCATGGTTCCCAATTGGGTTAGTTGTATTCAAAGACACAGGATTAGCAACAATTTTTATTGTGTTTATTACCTCTTTATGGTCAACATTAATTAATACATCTTTTGGTATAGCATCTTTACCTCAGGATCATAAAAATGTAGCCAAAGCATTTGGTTTTTCTAAAATGAGATACCTGACTAAAATTTTAATTCCTTTTAGTTTACCTCATATCATTACCGGTTTACGCTTAAGTATTAGTGTGGCCTGGTTGGTAATCGTAGCGGGTGAAATGTTGTCAGGAGGAGCCGGAATTGGATTTTTTGTATGGGACAGCTGGAATGCCTTAAGTCTTGAAAAAGTAATCTCAGCAATTATCATTATTGGTGTGGTAGGTTTGCTTTTTGATAAATTATTCACATACATAGAAAACAAAGTAGCTTACAAAGCGTAATTAAAGACAGTGATTTAAAGTTGTAATGTTTTTAAGAAAACAGCAATTGAAGATCTAAAAAGAATTGTCAAAAACCTAAAAATCAAACATCATGAGTTATTTAGAAATAAAAGATTTGGAAATTTCATTTCCAACACCAAAAGGAAAATATACAGCTGTGAGAGATATTAATTTATCTATTAAAAAAGGCGAAATCATATCAATTATTGGACACTCTGGTTGTGGGAAATCAACAATCTTAAATGCAATTGCAGGAATGTTAACACCTTCAGCAGGTTCAGTAGTATTGAATAATCAAAACATTAAAGGACCAGGTCCAGATAGAGGAATTGTTTTTCAAAACTACTCTCTTTTACCTTGGTTAACAGTATATCAAAACATCTTTCAGGTAGTCGATTCGGTTGTTGAAGGTACTACAGCTGAAAAAAATGCAATCGTTGAGAAAAACCTTAAAATGGTTAATTTATACGAACATAAAGATAAATTACCAGGACAACTTTCAGGTGGTATGAAGCAAAGGGTTGCTATTGCCCGTGCATTTGCAATTAATCCGGGTGTTTTATTAATGGATGAGCCTTTTGGAGCTTTGGATGCTTTGACTAAAGGTTCAATGCAATTAGAAGTATTGAAATTATGGAATCTTGATAATCGTGAAAAAACAATCGTAATGATTACGCACGATATCGAAGAAGCTTTGTTCTTATCGGATAGAATTATCGTTTTGAATAATGGTCCGTCTTCAACGATTAAAGAAATTGTTGAGGTGCATTTGCCAAGACCAAGAAACAAAATCGAAATTGTAAAAATGCCAGAATACATCGATTTAAGAGATAAATTGTTACACTTACTAACAGATCATTTCTCTATCGAAGATATGGGTATGAAATATAAAAATTAGTTTAATTTGTTTTGTTTGTTTTTAAATCCCTATCGTAGTCGTACGATAGGGATTTTTCGTTTTAATCAAATATAATTAGTATTAAAATATAGATTATAAATGAGTAATTGATTAATTAAGGTTTGAAAATTCTAGATCAACAACCTGATTCTTACTATTTGAAGCGGGGTGTTGATTTAGTGGTTTATTCAAATCTTTGATAGAATTGATATATTCAACAGGAGCTTGCCCAGTTATTTCTTTGAAACTTGTAAAAAAAGGATTGTAGGAGGTGAATCCAATTTTCTTAGAAAGTGAATCCATAGTATTGTTTTTAAGATAACCGCTGTCAATTAATTTGACGGCATCAAGGATACGGATCGTTTTTTTATACTCAGAAAAAGAAATTGTTGAGTGGTATTTGAATACATAAGACAAATGACTTTTTGGTATGTTTATTTTGGTAGCAAAGTCATTAAGTGTTAAGGTTGCATCTCTAAATAAGTTAGAATCCAGCGAATTTTTTTCAATTATTTCAAAATAGTTTTGAAGGTTTTGATTTATTTTATCTTTTAATACAAGATGTTGTGCGTTTTTAATTTCGGATACCGGATATAATTTCCAGATAGTTTCAAAAGTTAATTTAGAATTTCGATCTTCCAATACCTTTTCATTTAATATTTTGTAACCATAGAGGATTTCTGGGCTAACTAGTATTTTAATTAGTATTACAATCCAAATAACAGCAGTTATCCATTGGTATGAAAAACCTTTAGATTGTTCATTTTGTGTAAATTCTATAAATAATGACAAAATGAGGCGAATGGAAGCTAATACGAGAGCAATAAATAAAAATAAGGTCCAGTTGTAAACTTTTTTATATTGATTTTTTGATAGTTTATTTTCTCTCTTTTTATTCCAGATTGTTTTTTGTAAAACTTTGTAACTTATATAACAATAAGTAGTTAGGTAAATCATAAAAACGATATAAAGACAAAGTTTTACCGTGTAATTAGGTATAATAAATTCATATATTTCAAAAGTTATCAGAAAATATACCGTAGGAAAAACGAAATGAAATAAATCCTTTTTTTCAAATGATTTTTTGTATCCTAATTTTTCAAAATACAAGTATGCCAAAGGGATAATTAGTGTGCTTAAGTTAGAATATTTAGCATATAATGTTAATACATCCTTATTCGAAATTAAATTGATAATTCCGTAGGTAAAAAAACGAAAAGAATTTAATGCGATTAATAATATCATGTAAATATTCATTACATGATTTGATTTCTTATTGATAAATAGGATTGCACTAATAATAAATCCAATAATTCCGGAAATAATAAATGTAGTGTTTAAAATCATTTTGAAGATTACTTACAGATGTTATTTATGATTTTGTTAAGAACAATTATACGTTTAAAGCTACTAATAATTGAAAATTATCCAAAATTAAGATAAAATGATCGATGTATTACATATTACTATAAATTGTTTGCTTGTTTTTTTGTAATCCTTTGCTTCTTTTTTTATATGTTTTGTTGTTTTTAGTTACTAAAAACCGAAAAATAATTACTATTTTAATTAAATATCAGTTGAAATGCACAAAACACCGATTAAAAGCAATATTTATGGCTAATATTGTATGAAAATAGTTTTTTATGAAGTATTTACTTTTACTTTTTACTTTTCCTTTTTATGGTCAGGTTTTGCATCATCAAATGTTATCTTCTCAAGGTACAACAAAAGAAATTACAAGCAAGGTTATTGTTAGTCAAACAATCGGTCAGCAAAGTATTGTAGGCAATTCTACTAATGGAGCGATTGTAATACAAGGTTTTCAACAAAGTTTGTGGAGTTCTTACATAGCTCAAAATGAAAAAACTACTATTTCAGCTCAAACATTTCCAAATCCATTTAAAGATGTGGTCAATTTTCAATTTTCAGAGTCTTTAATCGGAGAATTATCTATTTATATATTCGATGTAAGTGGAAGATTAGTTCATAAAGAAGCGGATAAAATTGATGATTCAATTTTTACAATCAATCTTTCTAAAATACCCAGAGGAGAATATCTGGTTCAATTAAACAATAAAAGCTTTACTTATTATACTAAAATTATAAAACTATGATAAAAAACTACTTTTTATTTCTTTTTTTACTGGTTACTTCAAGTATTTTTTCACAGGAAATATACTTTACTACGGGTAAAAATTATACCAAGTATCTATATAAAGATGCTAATCTTCAAAGCAATCCTAATCTTCAGAGCGGAAGCGGTAATTTTTATGAAATAGGTTTTACTCAGCCATTGGCAAAAAAAAACATATTCTATTCGTTAGGACTTTCCTTGAATGATTACAATGCGTTAGGAGGAAACACAGCCAATTCTTATCGTTGGGATACTCAATATTTAGGTGTTCATGGTGGTTTATTGTATAAATTCTTTTCTTATAAAACAGCAACTAAGAATACCATTGATTTTTTAGCTAAAACAGGTTTAAATGTTTCGAAATTAATCTATGGTAAGCAAGAAATGAATGGTATTTATTATGATTTAATGCATCAAAAAGAGTTTTCGGGAATTATTTTGGAATCATCTCTTGGATTGATGTTCAAATATAATATACCGTCCTTTGGTGGTTTAAGTTTGGGATATGATTATTGTCAAAGTATTAACGTGAGTAATACTTTAAAAGAAAAATTATCATTTGCAACTAACCAAATCGAATTAGGGGTTCATTTCAATATTAAATAATTAGGGGATATGAAAAAAATAATTACACTTTTTATACTTTTTGTTGCTACGCAAATTTTTGCACAAACAAACGGAATAACCTATCAGGCGGTAATTTTAAATCCAAAAGGAGAACAATTACCAGGAGTAAATAATTCGAATAGTCCTTTGCTTAATAAGGATATTTGTATGGTTTTTAAGTTTGTGGACGAGTTTTCAAATGTAGAATATCAGGAAACAATTCAAACCAAAACGGATCAATTTGGTATGGTTAATTTACTAATTGGTTCCGGAACACAAACAGGAGGATACGCAACTTCATTTCAAAATATAGTTTGGAATAGTTCGAAAAAAAGTTTGATAGTTGGGATAAATACATCTGGAAATTGTGCCACCTATACGGAAATTAGTAACCAACAATTTAGTTATGTTCCTTTAGCATTTTCGGCTATAAATGCTGAGAATGTAACGGGAGTAGTGGCTATTGAAAATGGAGGTACCAATGCAACAACTCTTTTAGGAGCTAGAACTAATTTAGGGATTAATAATGTTGATAACACTAGTGACTTAAATAAACCAATTAGTACTGCAACACAAGCTTCTTTAAATTTAAAAGAAGACCTAGCCAACAAAAGTACAGATGTAAATACTGATGCAAATTCGGATATTAAGTATCCAAGTGTTAAATCGGTAAAATTGTATGTTGATGGAAAATTACTTACTTTAACTAATAATTTAAATGCTGAAATTACAAGAGCAACTAATGCTGAAAATGCTATTGCTGCTAATTTGGTTACCGAAACTAACAATAGAACCTCAGCTGATAATACATTAACAAGTAATTTAGCCACCGAAGTAACAAATAGAACCGCTGCAGATTTATTAAAAGAAGATCTAACCAACAAAAGTACTAATGTTACAACAGACGGAACTTCAGATACAAAATATCCAAGTGTAAAATCGGTTAAGACTTATGTAGATGCCGCTGCTACAACGGCTTCTACAGCTTTGGCAACTGAAATCACAAGAGCAACGAATGCAGAAAATACGATTGCAGCAAATTTGGTTACCGAAATAAACAATCGAACTTCAGCTGATAATACATTAACAAGCAATTTAGCCACCGAAGTAACCAATAGAACCGCTGCAGATTTATTAAAAGAAGATCTAGCCAACAAAAGTACTAATGTTACAACAGACGGTGCTTCGGATACAAAATATCCAAGTGTAAAATCGGTTAAGACTTATGTAGATGCCGCTGCTACAACGGCTTCTACAGCTTTGGCAACTGAAATCACAAGAGCAACGAATGCAGAAAATACGATTGCAGCAAATTTGGTTACCGAAATAAACAATCGAACTTCAGCAGATAATACATTGACTACCAATTTAGCTGCCGAAGTAACAAATAGAACGAATGCTGATTTATTAAAAGAAGATCTAGCCAACAAAAGTACTGATGTTACTACAGACGGAACTTCGGACACGAAATACCCAAGTGTAAAATCGGTTAAAACTTATGTTGATGCAAGTGCTGCAACTTCTTCAACAGCTTTGGCCAATGAAGTAACAAGAGCAACGAACGCTGAAACTACAATTGCCACTAGTTTAACAACTGAAACTAATGCCAGAACAGCTGCCGATGCTAATTTGACAAGCAATTTAGCTATAGAAGTAACTAATAGAACCGCTGCTGATTTATTAAAAGAAGATGTAGCCAATAAAAGTACAAATGTTATGACCGATGGAGCTTCGGATACTAAATACCCAAGTGTAAAATCGGTTAAGGATTATGTTGATAATGCGACTAGTTCTATAAACACTTTAGAAAATGGCAAAATTTATATTGGAAATGCTAGTAATCAAGCAACTGAGGTAGCAATTTCTGGTGATGTAACAATAGATAATTTGGGAGTTTCTGTTATTGGGGCTAATAAAGTGATCACTTATATGATTGCAGATGATGTAATTGAAACTAATAAAATCAAAGATGCTAGTGTAACTTCTTCTAAATTGGCAACTTCTATTGATTTGTCGGGTATTCCTACTGCACCAACAGCAGATGAAGGGACAAACACAACACAGATAGCAACTACTGCTTTTGTAACAGCGGCTATAACTGGGAACTATGTAGATTTGACAACTAATCAAACTATTGCAGGCACAAAAACTTTTAGTTCGGATATTTTTTCTAGTGGAGTACGAATTGGAAAAGGTAATTTTAAGGCTTTTGCTGATGTCGCAGTAGGGGAACAAGCTTTGATGAATACAACCGGAGGTGGAAATAATACGGCAATAGGATATGCTAGTTCAGCAAATATGACAACAGCAACAAATAGTGTTTCGATAGGATATGAATCTTTAAGACTTTTAGAAAATGCGAATAGCAATACCGCAATTGGAAGTGGTGCTTTGTTTAATAGTAATGCAAATAATAATACCGCTTTGGGCCATGAATCTGGTAAAAAAATAAGCACAGGGGGAAATAACACTTTTTTAGGAGCTAAGGCAGATGCAAATTCTGAAACAATAACAAATTCAACTGCTATAGGTTATGGTGCAACGGTAGCAAATAATAATACTATTCAATTAGGGAATTCAGAAATTAATAATGTAAATACTTATGGTTCTGTAACGGCTAATGCTGCAATTACAGATGAGATAACTTCCGATTTAACTATTGATACTAATAATGTCGAGCAATATAAAAGTAAAATACTAATATGTAATCCTAGTAGTCCTATCACGATCACATTTGCTAATGGATTACCAAGAGGATTTAATTGTATGATTTTGCAAAAAAGTGCTGATGCAAATAAAATTAATATTTCTGGAGGGCTAGGAGTAACGATGAAAAACAGAAATAATTATACTGCAACGGCTGGTAATTATGCAATTGCAACTGTTGTAAGTATAGGTGGAGATATTATCGTAACTGCTGGGGATATGCAATAATTAGAGTTTAGTAGATAAAATTTTAAATTAATAAAAGAATAGATATGAAAAAAAATATACTGATAATACTAATTGTGTTTTTTGCAAGTTACACTAGAACTTTTGCAAATAATTTGATAATGGGAACGCCAAGTGTAAGCGGAAATTCTGTTACTTTCACGATTAAATGGGATAATAGCTGGAATGTTACTACAGGACCTTCTAATTGGGATGCTGTATGGGTATTTGTTAAAAGACAATCATGTGTAAATGGTGCCACAAGTCCTTGGGTTCATGCCGAGTTGTCAACTTCAGGTCAATCAGTATCAGGGTCTCAGCTTCAGGTTGATTTAGTTACTGATAACAAAGGGGTTTTCATAAGAAGAAATACTCCAGGAATTGGAAATATAAACGAGGCAACAGTCACATTAACTTTGGCAACAGCTGTTGGAGCAGATAATATAGGTGTTTATGGAATAGAAATGGTCAATATACCTCAAGGACAGTTTTATATTGGTGATGGTAGGGGAGATATGCATTGTTTTACAGAAGGGGGTACTGATGCTCCAAAATTGATCGATGCTACTGTTCAAAGTACTGGTTTAGGGGCTGCCTCAAATTATCAAAAACAATCATTAGGATCTACAGGTAATTTACTTTCAACATTTCCAATAGGTTATAATCGTTTTTATTGTATGAAATATGAAATTACTGCTGGGCAATACGTTGCTTTTTTGAATTCACTTTCTTATAAACAACAATTGAGAATGCAACGTGATTATAATTCGAATACAACACCTCCAACATCTCTGGCAGGCACTCAATTTCATTGTTGGCCTTGTTCTAATCGATCTGCGAATATTGTGATCGCAACACCGGCACAATCTGTAACCCAAATGTCGCCTGCAGTATATGCTAATGACTTTGATAACGATGGTGTATATAATGAAGATGAAGATGGTTTAGGTTTGCCGGTTATATTGAATGTGAAAAATTTCTTTGCATTTTTAGATTGGGCTGCCATACGTCCTATGACTGAATTTGAATATGAAAAAGTGTGTAGAGGACCTGTTACTCCTACAGTTAATGAATATGCTTGGGGTTCAACAGATTTATTCAGGGATTTCGATATAGTAGACAGAGGAAAATCGACAGAAAATAATAGAAAAAATGGTTTAGGACCAACGAATAGTGGAACTGAAATTTTATTTAGAACAGGTATGTTTGCTACAGCAAGTTCTGACAGACTGCACGCTGGAGCTACTTATTATGGTGTGTTAGATATGACTGGTGGGGTATGGGAATCTTGTATAGGAGGATGGAATGTTGATTATTCAACTTTTACTACTGCTAATGGTGATGGTAATTTGTATGAAAGTGGAGAGTCAATGAATAATGGTTCAACAGATATGGCAGAATGGATTTCTAATAGAATTATTATAAAAGGAGGAGGAGCAAACTGGCAAGGAGAGGCGATGAGTGTATCGGCTCGAAATTGGACAAGTTTTGATAATTATCCTTTTTATCAAGGAGGTCGCGGAGTAAGATCTTATTAAACAACTTTAATATTAATAAGTCATGAAAAAAATAATCTTATTGATCTTATTTTATTTTAGTTGCAATTACCTTCAAGCTCAAATTAGTTTGCCAAGTATGCGAGGGGTATTTTCTGGTGGGTTAAAAATTATTCCCACTATGTATTCTGGAGGTAAAGGAATTGGTTCAGATCAAAAAGAAATAATTCAAAATAATTGTACGCCTTTACTTGTTGAATCTATATTTTATGGAGGTCAAGGATATGGCTCTCAAGATAATATTTTGTCTCAATCGGTATGTTCGCCAGTTACAGTTGAGTCCATATTTTATGGAGGTCAAGGATATGGCGCTCAAGATAATGTTCTAGTACAATCTGTTTGTAGTACACCTGTTGTTGAATCCATTTTTTATGGTGGGAAAGGGTCAGGAAATATAGATAATTTTGTTATACAATCCATTTGTACTAATCCATTAACTGAATCCATTTTTTTTGGGGGTAATGGTTATGGTGATCAACAGAGTATTGTTATTCAAACCATTTGTCAATAATTAAAATATAAAAGGATAAATGAACTAAACATAAGAAAGTTCATTTATCTTTTTTTTTACAGATGGTTTACTAGTTGTATGTTTAGCCCTCTTTAATAATCTCTCTCACAGCTAACTCATAATTTCTAATAGTTTTCGCTTTTTTTATCTTCTTATGCACTTTATGAGGATTTGAAAATATAACCGAAAAGTATTCCCATAAGTGGTGCATCTTCAATAAAATATGCGTGGCACCTGATAATGATTTGCTATAACCAGCGTATAAAGTGTCATGAAAATCGCTAAATAATTCCATTTTGTTCGATGGATATTCAAAGCTGTTATTTTTAATCATAGAGGGTAAAAATGGATCAGCAATCAAGCCGCGTCCTATCATCCAATGATCTATCGTAGGGAAGCGTTCCTGCATTTTATGGAATTGTGCTACCGAAGTAATATCGCCGTTGTAATATAGCTTTAATTTCGTGTTGTCTACACATTGTTGGAAACCGTCTAAATTCACCCCGCCATTGTACAATTGTTTTCCAATTCGGGCATGAATCGCTACATTTTTGATAGGATATTTTTCAAGAATAGGTAGTACATCCAAAATTTCGTCGGCATTGTCATAGCCTAAACGCATTTTCATAGAAACTATAATATCAGATTCGGAATGTACCTTTTTAAGAATATCATCAATTTTTTGAGTTTGGCAAATTAAGCCTGAACCCATTCCAGATTTGGTTACCATCGGATAAGGGCAGCCCAAATTCCAATTCAATTCTTTATAACCTAATTCCTGAACATATTTGGAAACAAACAAAAATTCGTCGGCATCATTAGTAATCACTTGCGGAATGACTTCTAAATCGGTATTGTTTTCAGGAAGTAAATCACGTTGATACGATGATTTAATGACTAATTTTCCGTTCAGTCGAATGTAAGGTGAATAAAAGGTGTCTATTCCGCCAAAATATTTGTTTTGCGCATTTCTAAAACGAAAATCAGTAAATCCTTGTAATGGAGAGGAAAGAAGTGTATAGCTCATGAAAATTATAATTGTGCAAATATACTCAATGCGATCAGAATTTTGCGAAACAAAAAAAGACTTTCATTTGAAAGCCTTTTTAAGTATCTAAATTTTCTTGTTTATTTACGATTGAGTTTTTTCCATTAAGATTTTAATATTCTTAACTTCTTAACGGTAAATAAAAGAATAAATGTTTTAATAATTACACTTTTCCTAGTGTATATAACTGTTCCATTGTAGGCGTTATACTTCCGCCGGCTGGCTCTAGAGTAATCCCAAAAGCTTGTGCATCTCCCGTATTGCTAACAGCAAAAAAGTGTTGTTCATTTTTATCAAAATTATCCAGTAATCCAATGCTTGTTGGGGTAAGTGGATTTAATTTTAAAGCCCAAACCTGATACACCATTCCTTTAGGTGGTTCTGGTAATCCCGTTGCGTCGACATACACTTTTTGAGTTTCTTTGTTCCAATAAATCTTAGCCGAAGATTCTGGAGCTACAGTTTGACCAGCAAGAGCAACTACGGTATTATTTTCATCTTTTATAACAGCCAAATTATTTTCAACTGCAGCTTTTTTAAGTGCTAATTCTTTGCGCTCCTTTTCAATTTTAGCTTTTTCTAAATTAGCATTTACAAGTTGGGTATTGCTTTGCTCTAATTGACTGTATTGGAAACCAATACCAATAAGTAATAATACAGCTGCAGCCCATCCTATAACAGCCGTCCAGTTTTTCTTAGGTGTCATCGGGATAACATCAGCTTCTTTTAAGTTAAGTTTCTCTTTTATTTTGGCATAGTTCTCTGCCGATTGAAATGGTGAAAAACTCGAAGATAATGTTAGGATTGATTTTTCAATTGCTATGATTTCCTCATTAATTTCGGGATATTTTTTTGCCATTGCGGCTACTTCCTGACTTTCGTCTTCGGTCAAAGAGCCGTATACATAAAGTTCTAATATGCCTGATTCTATATATTCTTTCGTTTCCATTATACTATACTTTCAAATAGTTTCTTAAATCATTAATACAGTTTCGGTTGTGCGTTTTCACTGTTCCCAGAGGGATTTCAAGTTCATCCGCCGTTTCTTGTTGGGTATAGCCTTTAAAGAACAATAAGTCTATTATCTGGATACATTTAGGTTTTAGTCTTTTTATAAATTCCCGCATTCCTATTCCATCTACTTTGTTTGAAAGTTTGTTACTGTCTTCTAGTAGATTTACGAAATTATCGGCCGAAAGGTTTTTTTGACTGTTGTTAAAATTTTTAGAACGCAGTTTATCTATCGCACTATTGCGGGCGATATTGAGCATCCAGGTATAAAAACGACCTTTACTTTCGTTATAGCTTTCAATGTTTTTCCATATTTTAACGAACGACTCCTGAAGCACGTCTTCAGCTTCTTCCGTGTTTTTAATGAGAACACTAATTACCGAAAAAAGGCTCTTAGCATACATATCATAAAGATAGGTAAAGGCCTTTTCATCTTTTTTATAGATTAAAACTAATAATTCGTCCTGGTTCATAGGTTTTGGTTTTTGCTATACAAACTTATGCAAACTTATTTTAAGAATTGATATGTTTTGTCAGATATAAAGTAAAAGTCTTATTTTTTCTTTTTAAATAGAGTATGTCTAAGAGTACAGGATACTATATTTTCACTAAGATTTTATATTTGACCAGAAATCTAGTCGTAATTATATAATTTTCATGAAATATATTTATACAGTATTAGCTGTTTTTATAGGTTTTTGTGTTTTCTCTCAAACACAAAAAGGGATAATAATTGACGAATATGGAAATGCAATAACTAATGCTTTTATAATAAATCCTGTATCCGAATCTCATTCGCATACTGATGATTCGGGGGAGTATATTATTGAAAAAACAAATATTGGAGATGTTTTAAGAGTCACAGCTTTAGGATTTAAAATAAAAAATTATACTGTTATTGAAGGCGATAATAAAATTATATTATCTGATGGCGTTTTGAAATTAAATGATGTTGTCATTCAGCATAAACTCTCCGCAATGAATCTAATTTCGAAAATTGATTTACAGACTTCTCCAGTGAATACTTCTCAGGAGATATTACAAAAAGTGCCAGGTCTTTTTATTGGTCAACATGCCGGAGGAGGTAAAAGTGAGCAAATGTTTTTAAGAGGTTTTGATATCGATCACGGGACCGATGTTGCTATTTCGGTCGATGGAATGCCAGTGAATATGGTTTCTCATGCACATGGGCAGGGTTATGCCGATTTGCATTTTGTAATTCCTGAAATTGTTGATAAAATAGATTATGGCAAAGGAACTTATTATGCTAATAAAGGCGATTTTGCCACAGCTGGTTATGTAGGTTTTCTAACGAAAGAAAAACTAGACAAAAGTAGTATTAGTGTAGAGGCAGGACAGTTTAATTTGAAACGAACAGTGGGTTTGTTTAATCTTTTAAATAATGCTAAAAATCAAAGAGCTTATATCGCTACAGAATATTTTTTGACTGATGGACCTTTCGAATCTCCTCAAAATTTTAATCGATTTAATTTACAGGGAAAATACACTTATCTCATAGGATTGAATAGTAAATTTTCGATTTCGGCATCACACTTTTCGAGTAAATGGGATGCTTCAGGACAAGTTCCACAACGATTAGTGGATGCAGGAGTTATTTCGAGATTTGGTGCAGTTGATGATACCGAAGGTGGAAATACTTCAAGAAGTAATGTTATAGCTTCTTTGGTTAAACCAATAGACAAAAACACTTTTGTAAAAGTCAATACTTTCTTAAGCAAATATGCATTGGAATTGTATTCTAATTTTACTTTTTTTCTGAAAGATCCAATTAATGGAGATCAAATAAGGCAAAAAGAAAACAGAGTACTTTATGGGTTGAATGCTGAAATTAATAAAAAAGTCAAAAAAAATATATGGGATTTTAAATATAATTTTGGGGTTGGTTTTAGAGCGGATGCTACAAAAGATAGTGAATTATCGCATACTTTGAATCGTAGAACAACCTTGGAGCGTATTAAATTAGGAGATATCGACGAAAGTAATCTATATACTTATCTGAACTCAGAATTTGTTTTTGGAAAATGGATGATAAATCCAGGATTACGATTCGACTATTTTAAATTCAATTATCTGGATAAATTAAATAATACCTATACGAATCAATCCGAAACCAAAGTGAAATTGTCCCCTAAATTAAATTTTATTTATTCACATAATAACAATTTGCAGTTTTTTGTAAAATCAGGAATGGGATTTCATTCAAATGATACCCGTGTTGTGGTTGATAATAACCTTTATAAAACTTTGCCAACAGCCATTGGGACTGATGTTGGTACAATTTGGAAGCCATCACATAATTTAATTATCAATTCGGCTTTGTGGTATCTGTTTTTAGAACAGGAATTTGTGTATTCTGGCGATGGAGGAACTATTGAACCCAGCGGTAGAACCAAAAGGATGGGAGCTGATTTTGGAATCCGCTACCATTTGAATGAACTTTTTTATATCTATTCAGATGCCAATTATACTTTTGCCAGAAGTATGGATGAACCTAAAGGACAGGATTATGTTCCGTTATCTCCTGACTTTACTTCATCAGGGGGAATTAGTTTTCAAAATTGGCACCGTTTTTCTGGTGGAATTCGTTATCGTTACATTAAAAATCGTCCGGCAAATGAGGATAATTCGATTGTGGCCAAAGGTTATTTTGTCAATGATTTCAATTTGAATTATGATTTAAAGAAGTTTTCTATCGGAATAATTATTCAGAATTTGTTTGATACTAAATGGAATGAAACCCAGTTTGCAACTGAGTCCCGACTAAAAGACGAAACCAATCCGGTTGACGAAATTCATTTTACTCCTGGAACTCCATTTTTTTTAAGAGCCAAAGTAACGTATCGATTTTGATTTTTTTAATTATAGTTTAACGTTTGTTCAATTGAAATTTGTTATTGAAAAAAATGGCTATACTTATAATTTGATTAATTTTATAAAAAAAATAATTTCATGAAAAAAAATGCAATGATCGCTATGGGAGCGATGTTTCTTTTTTGCGGATTTACTCAGGCGCAAAACAAAAAATCAAAAAAAGCAGATACGCAAAGTATTTACCAGTTTAAAGTAGAAGATTTATCAGGAGAAACATTTGATTTTTCGAAACTAAAAGGCAAAAAAGTATTGATTGTCAATACAGCTTCAAAATGCGGATATACGCCACAGTACGAGCAATTGGAGGCAATTTATAAAGAATACAAAGACAAAGGCTTTACAATTGTAGGCTTTCCTGCAAACAATTTTAACGGACAAGAACCGGGAACCAATGAAGATATTGAGACTTTTTGCAAATTAAATTACGGGGTAACTTTCCCGATGATGGCTAAAATTTCCGTAAAAGGGGATGATATGAGTCCGCTGTATCAATTTTTGACTCAAAAAGAGAAAAATGGAGTGAAAGATTCGGAAGTAAAATGGAATTTTCAAAAATATCTAATTGATGAAAAAGGACATTTGGTGGAAGTATATTATTCTAAGACCAAACCGGATGCACCAGAAATTGTAAACTGGATTAAACAGTAATTTTTTCAAATTACCATTAAGAAATTAAGAAAATTTAGACTTTGGTGAAAATGATATTTTTAAAACATATAAGTCATAGAAGTTTTATTTATCATTGAAAGTTTTTAGAAAAGAACATCTAAGGATATTTTCAACTTAACTAGGCTTAATTTCTTAATGGTTTTTAATACCGTTTTAACAGAATAAATTCAGTTTTAAAAACCTGAAAAGTAATGCAACTTTGTATCTTTGTTTTCTTTTGAAATAGAAACAATGATTTACCCCAAAATACCTTTAGCACAAAGCATCATTCAGATTTGTTTAGCCAAAGGAATTACCGATATCGTCATTTCTCCCGGATCGAGAAATGCACCTTTAACAATTGGTTTTGCCAATAATCCCGATTTTAAATGTTACAGTATTGCCGATGAACGTTGTGCGGCTTTTTTTGCTTTGGGAATGTCCCAACAAATGAAACGTCCTGTAGCGGTAGTTTGTACTTCAGGTTCCGCTTTGTTGAATTATTATCCGGCTATAGCCGAGGCGTTTTACAGTCAGATTCCTTTGATTGTTATTTCGGCAGACAGACCGCAAAGCAAGATTGATATTGGTGATGGTCAAACCATCCGGCAGGAAAATGTTTTTGAAAATCATTCGCTTTACAATGCTAATTTAACTGAAGAAGCATCCAAAGAAAATGACTCTAAAATTAATGAAGCAATTGATGCTGCTTTTTTTAAAAAAGGACCTGTACATATCAATGCGCCTTTTGAAGAGCCTTTGTATGAAACTGTTTCGGAACTTTCGGTGGATGTGATGACTCATAATTTTGCCAGTTTGAATTCAATTACAGCTTTGGAAGATTTGACTCCTTTTGTGGAACTTTGGAACCAATCAAAAAAGAAATTAGTTTTAGTAGGAGTAAACAATCCGGAAAATATTTCACAAAATGTCATTGAAGCTTTGGCTCGAGATGAATCAGTAGTGGTGATGACTGAAACTACATCCAATTTACATCATCCAGATTTTATTTCGAATATTGATACCATTATAACTCCATTTAACGAAGCTGATTTTGAGGATTTCTGCCCGGAAATCTTAGTTACTTTTGGCGGAATGATTGTATCTAAACGCATCAAAGCTTTTTTACGAAAATACAAACCTAAACAACATTGGCATGTCGATACCTTGCGTGCCTATGATACTTTTGATGTTTTGACTAAGCATTTTGAGGCGAGTCCGAATACTTTTTTCGAAACATTTTTGCCTTTAACAGAAGCGGTTGAAAGTGATTATGCTGCAAAAGCGATACAACTAAAAGCGCATAGAAAAGAGAAGCAACAGCAATATCTGAGTAAAGCCGCTTTCTCGGATTTTGTGGTTTTTGATAGGGTTATTAAAAGTTTGCCACAACATTCACAGTTGCAAATTAGTAACAGTTCTGCTATTCGCTATGCGCAATTAATGGAAATTGACGCTTCCATAGAAGTATTTTGTAATCGTGGAACGAGCGGGATTGACGGTAGTACTTCAACAGCCATTGGTGCAGCATTTGCCAGTGATAGGCCAACAGTTTTCGTAACTGGAGATGTGAGTTTCTTGTACGATAGTAATGCCTTATGGAATGCCTACATACCTAAAAACTTTAAAATTATTTTGATCAATAATGCTGGTGGAGGAATATTCAGAATTCTGCCGGGTCATGAAGAAAATGCGGTTTTTAATACTTATTTTGAAACCTCACATCAGTTGACAGCGGAACATTTGGCTAAAATGTATGGGTTTAGCTATCTCACTGCTAGCGATAATAATAGTTTGACTAATGGATTAGAACAATTGTATGCAGAAAATAAACAGCCAGCTATTTTAGAAATTTTTACACCAACAGTCGAAAATGATTCTGTTTTGAAACAGTTTTTTAAAGAATTGGTATAATAAAGATTTTAATGACTGTTTTTACAAAAATGGTTAGCGATTCAAAGGAAAAATAATCTGATGAATCTCTAACCATTTTTTATTTGCATTCATTATAATTGACGATTTTTTTAGAGCTAAATATATCTTTTTTTTTCAAAAGCAGGACAGTACAGGTTAGTTAATTATATTGAACTAGTTATTTTAGTTTATTTTTCTTACTTGGTTAAAAAGCTTTTTGCAGTATAATAACAGCTAAATAAGATAAGAATTTAAGAAGATTAGGTTTATAATATAATTTGTTTAATTAATTATCAGGTTTTTTATGATGAAAACTGCTTTTGGCAATAGTGCTTGCCTTATTATTTGTTGGTTTTGTTTGCTGTTTTCTTTTAGTTTTTTGCAGGCGCAGGAACAAAAGAAAATTTCGGATATTGAAAAAATATACTTGCATACGGATCGATCAACCTATTGTGTAGGGGAAGATTTATGGTACAAAGCCTATGATGTAAGAGCTTATAATAATATTCTTTTTGACAGGAGTAATCTTTTATACGTGGAATTGATTAATTCGGAATCCAGAATTATTGCCCGAAATAAAACCAATATTGAAATGGGATTGGGGTATGGTGATTTTCAATTAACAGATTCATTAGGTGTAAAACCGGGAAAATACCAATTAAGAGCCTATACCAATTGGGATAGGAATTTTGGTGAGGATTTTGTTTTCAAAAAAGAAATAGAGATTTTAGATGTATTTGAGATGCACTCTAAAACTCCAGCCGCAGTGAAAACAACTCCTGTGAAAAAAACGGCTGCTACTCCTGATAAACCGCTTATTAATGAAAATGAATTTCAGATAGATTTTTTTCCGGAAGGAGGTTCTCTTTTGGAAAATACGGCTTCTATTGTTGGTTTTAAAGCAGTTGATTCCGGTGGGAATCCTATAGAAGTTAATGGCGAAATTTATGATTCGGCTAACGACTTGATTGGTAATTTTCAAAGTGTCCATGACGGTATGGGTAAATTTCAAATGATTCCTTTGGAAGGCAAAAACTATTATGCTAAAATTAAAACAGCTAATGGATTATCTATGAAAAAGGATCTGCCTCAGGCAACTAAATTGGGATATTTACTAAGTTACAGAAATGTAAAAGGTAGAAATTTTGTTACGATTAGTACTAATCAGTCCACTTTAACTCAAAATCCTAGTGCTGCTCTTCAGGTTCAGTGTACGGCAAGAGGAATTTCCTATTTGGAAACCACACAAACCATGAGTGAACTTAGTTTATCTTTTGAGTTGCCTAAAGATAAAACTCCGGAAGGAATTAGCCAGATTACAATATTTGATGCTACAAACAAACCACAGAGTGAGCGATTAGTTTATATAGAAAAAGAATCTGATTTGCTGGTGCAACTTATTGCTGACAAAGTTATCTATACACCAAATGAGAAAGCGACCATTTCAGTGAGTTCAAAATCTAAGGAAGGAGCTGTAAAATCGGCAAGTTATTCTATGAGTGTGACCGATATGAATGGGGTTTTGGATGAAAAAGAATATGAATCTAATATTTGTTCTTACTTTTTGATGGAAGCCGATATTAGAGGTAAAGTGAATCGTCCGGCCTATTATTTTGATACTAATAATCCCAAACGATTAGAGCATTTGGATAATTTATTATTGACTCAGGGTTGGCGTGATTTTGTTTGGAAAAATCTAGCAATAACTAATGATGATACTTTTTTCAAAGTAGAAAAAGGGATTACGATTTCAGGTAGAGTAAAACAGCTTTTTGCTAATAAACCTTTAGAAAATAGTTATGTTTCCTTAGCGTTAATGAATAAAAAACGTAGAAATTTCTTTAGTGTAAAACCTGATTCAGTAGGGATTTTTAAATTTGAGAATATGATGTTTTCAGGAAAAACAAATATGTTTTTGACTTCTGTTAATGAAAAAGGAAAATTTAGAGGTGAAATTATTTTAGATACTCTTGAACAAGCACCTATATTGACTTCTTTTAAAAACGAATCATTTTTTTGGTCTGGAAATACACGTTTGATAGCCGAAAATATATTTAAAAAAAATGTGGCATTTGGTGTGAAGCCTGAAAATATTTTAAATGAGGTAAATATAACTGCGAAAAAGAAAGTAACTTCTAAGTCTTATTTTGGTTTACCTGAAAATAGTTATGTATCTGATGAGGATGTTAAAACATTTACAAATATTTATGATTTAATCACGCAAAAAATTCCAGGAGTAATAAACGATGGTGATTCTGTTCGTTTTTTACGTAATCAGGCAACACCTCTTTTTGTTTTAAATGGTTTTCAGGTAACAAAATCAGAAATTGATGTTATTCAACCTCAGGATGTAGAAAGAATAGATGTTATTAGAGGAATGCAAGCAACAATGTTTTTTGGGGAGGAAGCAGCAGATGGACTTATAGCTATTTATATAAAACCTAACGCTGCCAATAGAAGTAAAGAACGCTCATATGCTATTAAACAAGAACTTGATGGATATTATATTGAACGTGTTTTTTATAATCCAACTCCGGAACAGGTTCAGTTAGATTTGGATAATAAATTATCAGTTAGAAACACACTGTATTGGAATCCATATGTGCATCCGGATAAACAAGGAAATGCCACTGTGAGTTACTATAATACTAAGGCGGAAACTAAGGTAAAAGTAAATCTTCAGGGGATGACCGCCGGTGGTGTTCCTGTTTTTAAAAATGTGTTTTACAGCATTAAGAAATAGTTATTTTTATTTGCTGGCTTTTACGGTTAAAAAATAGAACGCATACTAATTAATAATTCCATTTGACTTTTAGCCTAAAGATGAATATTCAAAATCTCTCAAGTAGCATTTTTATGACATTACTTGGGAGTTTTTTTTTTGGATGACAAATTGATTTTAGTTAAGAAATAAAGAAAAACACGGATGTTACGTATTTGAGAAATTACCACAGATTCTTTTAAAGCATAAGCTTTGTTCTCTTTGCGAAAAACTTAGAGTTCTTTGCGGTTAAATATATCACAACATCGTACCTTTGCACCTCAGAAAAATATAGAAAATGCTTAAAATAGGAAAATACAATAATTTAACCATATTACGTGACACTAAAGTAGGATTGTTTTTAGGTGATGCTGAAAAAGATCCTGAAGGAATTCACGATGTGTTATTACCAAATAAATATGTTCCTAAGGAATTTAAAATTGGGGACGAATTGGTTGTTTTTGTTTATTTAGATCACGAACAACGTCCCGTGGCGACTACTTTAGAACCATATATTTTGTTGAATGAATTTGCACTTTTGCGTGTTAATTATATCAATCAGGTAGGTGCTTTTATGGACTGGGGGATGGAAAAAGATATTTTGGTTCCATTTAAAGAACAAGCCCGACCTATGGAAAAAGGGAAACGTTATTTAGTTTATCTTTATATGGATCCAAAAACTAATCGATTAGTAGCTTCAAGTAAAACGAATCAATTTCTTAATAACGAAACGCTTACGGTTGAGAAAGGGGAAGAGGTAGATTTAATTGTTTCTCACATTACCGAAATCGGAATTAATGTTATCATTAACGAAAAACACAAAGGACTTTTGTATAAAGATGAGGTTTATGATGACAGTATCCGTACAGGGGACAGAATGCGTGGATTTATAAAAAACATTCGACCTGATCACAAAATAGATGTTACTTTACAAAAACAGGGTTACGAAGGAATTGAACCAAATGCTGATAAAATTTTAAATGAATTAAGAGCAAGCAGAGGTTTTTTAAGATTAAATGATAATTCGCATCCCGAAGATATTAAAACGGTTCTGAAGATGAGTAAAAAGACTTTTAAGAAAGCTATTGGTGCTTTGTACAAAGAAAAACTCATTGAAATTAAGGAAGACGGAATTTATTTGATTAAGGAATAAAAAAAGAAAGACTAATCCTCGCGGTTAGTCTTTCTCTTTTATAAGTATTCTTATTTTTGGATTACTTATAATATGTTTTACAATTAGAAGCTATTTTTATAGTTTCCGTTAACCGTTCTTTTCTTTATCTTTTTTTACTCTTAATCTTACTTGGAATCTCATTTTGCATTAAAAGCCTTTGGAGTAAAAGTTTCTTTAGATTTTACGTATTGCTTTTTTTATTTAAAGTTTTGTATAGTAATCCAAATTGTTGTCCGTAGGTGCTACTTTGAATAGATTCGTATAAAACTCAGTGTTTCCCTCTTGGGCTCTTTTCTTCCGTTTTTGATTAAATTTAGTAACGTACAAAAAAGAGTGATAAAGCTTGTTGTTTGTTTCAATATTTCTTTTTTAGTTAATAAATCAGTTAAAAACTCGGCGTTAGTTTGCATTGTAAATATTTGCACCAATTCCAGAACTAACTATGTTTAAAATTAATAAAAAAAGTGTTTTGGATATTTAAATTAGGCATTTATTTTTTAAAATTTAACATTTTTAAAGCATTAACGAGAGAAGGATTACTGAGATTAAAAATTTAGTTTAAGTAGAAAAAAAGAGTTTTAAAATTATCGAAAGTAATTAGTTTTCAGCTGAATGAATAGTTTCTGATTTTTTGACAATATCTTTGATGATGTTGTCTAATTCATTACTAGAAACAATAATATTATCCATTAAAAAAGTTTTTTCTTCTTCTGTGTTGTCTTTTTCTTTCAAAAGGTTGCAAATTGCCATGATACGTGACAATGGCGTTCTAACGATATGGGATTGAACCCAGGTGATATCTTTTAAAACTTTATTTTGGTTTTCTATTTTTTGAGTGTGTTTGATATTGTTTTTAAAACTTTCATCCAGGCCGTTAAATAATTTTGGAACTAAGGAACAAATTAGAAAACTTAGAAAAATTAAATTAGAAAATACGGCAAATAGTTCGCTGGATTTAAAATCAATGCGATGAGAAGGTGTAAAATTGAGATAATAAGCAAAGATGTAAAAAGCAGAAATATAGCAGTTAAGAAGAGCAGGAGTATATTGGTTTTTGAAAGTATAAATAAAAGTAGCAAGAAAACAAGCTGCCAGCAGATAAAGTGTGCTATTGAGTCCAACAAAATAAATTAGAGAAAAGCTTAGAAAATATACTGTGCCAATAAACAAAAGTTTGCGGTGTTTGATTTTGATTCTTTTTTTTAGTCCAATGAAAAGTGCAACCAAAACGGACAGAATATCAATCCAAATCATAATATATAATTTAGATTCGAAAGCCCAAAGTAATGAAGGAATTAGTGCAATTATGCTTAATGGAATGATGTAGATTATAGTGTTTGAAAACATATCATCACGCCAATACTTTAAATCTTTAGTCTCTTCGGAAGAAATCAAGATGTTTTGTCTTATTCTTGCAGTGTATTTATTCCATATTTCCATAATCAAAGAGGGATTTATTTATGTTCAGGAACTATTGTAAATATAAAAAAATAAGTAATAAAAAACTTATTTTGAGCTTATAATTTATTGATAAATATTTTGTTGTAAATATTATGATTTAGAACAGCTAGTTCTTTTTTACGGTTAAATAAAATATAGGATAGATAAAAGTCTAAAAAATGATTTATTTTTACGCTAAAATAATTTAAACCCATTAAAATGGATTGGATCACAGTCAAAGAATACGAAGATATCACTTATAAAAAATGCAATGGTGTCGCCAGAATTGCTTTTAACAGACCGGATGTTAGAAATGCATTTAGACCTAAAACTACCTCAGAATTATTAGATGCTTTTCATGATGCACAAGAAGATACTTCAATTGGAGTAGTCTTGCTTTCAGCTGAAGGACCAAGTACAAAGGATGGAATTTGGTCTTTTTGTAGTGGCGGTGATCAAAAAGCCCGTGGACATCAGGGCTATGTAGGAGAAGACGGTTACCACCGATTGAATATTTTAGATGTACAACGATTGATTCGTTTTATGCCAAAAGCCGTTATTGCAGTGGTTCCGGGTTGGGCTGTTGGTGGAGGACATAGTTTGCATGTAGTTTGCGATATGACTTTGGCAAGTAAAGAACACGCTATTTTTAAACAAACGGATGCTGATGTAACCAGTTTTGACGGAGGTTACGGTTCGGCTTATCTGGCTAAAATGGTAGGACAGAAAAAAGCGCGTGAAATTTTCTTTTTAGGACGTAATTATTCGGCTCAGGAAGCGTTTGAAATGGGAATGGTAAATGCTGTTGTTCCACACGACGAATTAGAAGCAACTGCCTACGAATGGGCTCAGGAAATTTTGGCTAAGTCACCAACATCCATAAAAATGTTGAAATTTGCCATGAATCTTACTGATGACGGTATGGTAGGGCAACAGGTTTTTGCAGGCGAAGCAACAAGATTAGCTTATATGACTGAGGAAGCCAAAGAAGGAAGAAATGCTTTCCTTGAAAAAAGAAAGCCTAATTTTGAGAAAAAATGGCTACCATAAGAAAAGTGGGGAGTTAGAGGAGGGATGAAGGAAGTTTTTTAGTGGATGTGTTAACTAATAAAACAAAATAATTTCTATCTCTAACTTTTAACCTCTAGCTTTTAATTTTTAACCTCTAACCTCTAACTTTTAACCTCTAACTTTAAATGAAACACTGGATTGAAGCCGCAAGATTGCGCACTTTACCTTTGTCGGTATCCGGAATTATCGTTGGGAGTATGTATGCTTTGGCACATCCTACCGATGAAATATTAACACCTACAGAAGTATTTAATTGGAGACTTTTTGGTTTTGCTATATTGACAACTTTGGGTTTACAAATACTTTCCAATTTTGCCAATGATTATGGTGATGGAGTGAAAGGAACCGATAACGAGGATCGAATAGGTCCTAAACGCGCCATACAGAGCGGAGTGATTACTCCTGCTGCTATGAAACGGGCTATCATCATTACTTCTTTTTTGACTTTGCTTTCTGCAATAGCATTGATTTATTATGCTTTTGGATATGCATATTTGTATTATTCTGTATTCTATTTAGTTTTAGGAGTTTTAGCTATCCTTTCGGCTATTCGTTATACCGTTGGAAATACGGCTTATGGTTATCGTGGTTATGGTGATTTGTTTGTCTTTGTGTTTTTTGGATTAGTGAGTACTTTAGGAGTAAACTTTTTATATTCAAAACAATTGGATTACGAATTGATTTTACCGGCTATGGCTATCGGTTTTTTGAGCGTAGGTGTTTTGAATTTAAACAATATGCGTGATGAAGAGTCGGATAAAAAAGTAGGTAAAAACACTATAGTAGTAAAAATTGGCGGAGCAAAAGCAAAAAAATACCATTACTTTTTAATTGTTGGTGCAATGGTATTGACTTTGATATTTGCCATTATAAGTGAATTTCAATTTGATCAGTACCTGTTTTTATTGACTTACATACCTTTAACTAAACATTTAATCAGAGTTAGTAAAAATCATACTCCTAGAGATTTAGATCCTGAATTAAAAAAATTAGCTTTAAGCACTTTTGCACTTTCAGTCTTGTTGTCGTTGTGCATGATTTACTTTTTTTCAGATATTATTGTAAATCTTTTTTTAGGCGGAAGATAAAATTTGGAAAAAAGAAAAAAGAGGATAGTTTCAGGTTGGCTACTACCAGCATGGAACTTCAAGCTTCCAACTCACTAAAAAAATAAAATATGAAAATAACCTATTACGGACACGCTGCTTTAGGGATTAAAGTAGGTGGAAAGCACATTATTGTAGATCCTTTTATTTCAGGAAATCCTTTAGCAGCACATATTGCTATCGAAGATTTGAAAGCTGATTATATTTTGCTGACTCATGCTCATGGTGATCATGTTTTGGATGTGGAAGCAATTGCCAAAAACACCAATGCGGTAATTGTATCGAATGCGGAGATTGCGGGTTATTATGCTGCCAAAGGTTTCGAAGCACATCCTATGAATCACGGTGGGAGCTGGAATTTTGACTTTGGGAAAGTGAAATATGTAAACGCTATTCATTCGAGCTCGTTTCCTGATGGAACTTACGGAGGGAATCCGGGTGGTTTTGTCATCGAAGGCGAGCATAAAAACATCTATATCGCCGGTGATACAGCTTTGACAATGGATATGAAATTGATTCCAATGCGCACCAAACTCGATTTAGCTATTTTCCCAATAGGCGACAACTTTACTATGGATGTTGAAGATGCTATTTTGGCTTCTGATTTTGTGGAATGCGATAAGATTCTGGGTTATCACTACGATACTTTTGGTTACATCAAAATCGATCATAAAGAAGCGATTCAAAAATTCTTCGACAAAGGAAAAGATTTGATGTTGCTTGAAATAGGAGATAGTATCGAATTGTAAAATTTTTAGAAGCTATTCCTGCTATCCACTACAATCTTGCCTGCTGAACACCAGCAGTCAAGGATTTCCGTTACTATCAGGGCTAATTAGATTCAGTTAATAAGAACTACTTCGTGAAAAAAATAATTTTAGGGCTATTCATTAGCTTTTTTTATCAGTTTGCATTTGCCCAAAAAACAGGTTATTGGGACAAAGAAAGAGCTACGTACAAAGAAATTTCTGTTTCAGCCAGAGACAGAATCATTGTAGAAACTGATGATTTTCCGGCAGGAACTACCGAATTGATTTACAGAATCACGCTATTGGATGACAACCAACAAATGGCAAGTAGTTTGGTTTCTGTTTTGAAATCGATTCCAGATCCCACAGGGATTAGTCAGGGTTCGGCAGGAGCTGTTTTTTTGGTCTCAAAGATTTCAGGAGATGATAAATGCAAATACGCCATTTTTTCGAAAAAAGAATTAACAGCTAATTATATTTCCAAAGGAGATACTGCCGATGCCTGTTTGGTTCAGAATACACCTTTAAGCAAAGATGCTAAGCGGCTTTCTATCGATAAATCAGCTTGTATTAAGTTTAGTGCCGGCAAATTGTATTTTGGTTTCGAAAGTTCCAATTGGATTATGAAACAAAAAATTGTTTTAGAAGTGGTGTCCTGGGTTGATACTAAATTGAGTAGAGGTTGGACTTTGGAAAATCGAAAAAACATTATCAGTCAGTGTAAAACTTCGGCTTTGGCTCGAAAAATGGCTAATTCAGACGATTTTTGTGTGTGTATTGGAGAGAAAATCCAAAAACAATATACTTTTCAGGAATTCCAAAAACTATTACCTATGGAGCAGTCTACGGTGTATAAAGATTTTGGCGCGAGTTGCTTTGAAGAAACCGGAATTGCTAAAACCGTTTTTAATGATTTGCGTGCAAAAGCTTCCGCTAATCTAAAGAAAGGCGATTACGGCTCAGCCATAAAAAACTATAATGAGATTGTCAATCAAAGAAAAGCAACAGCTTTAGATTATAGCAATTTAGGCTATTCTTATCTTTTGACAAAACAATATGGCAAAGCTATTAAATCCCTGAAAGAAGGTGAAAAACTGGATGATACCGAATTATTGGTCAAATTAAATTTAGCGCACGCTTATTTGCTGAATGGCGAATATGCGAAAGCCAAAACAATTTATAAAGAATACCAAAATCAAAACGTAACCGATAGCCTGAGTTGGACTCAAAAAATCAAAGACGATTATCAGGCTTTTGTAAAAGCAGGAATTCAAAATGAGGATTTTGAGAAAATTTTAAAGTTGAGCAAATGATTTTAAACCATTAAGGGATTAAGAGGATTAAATTTTGCATCGTAATCAATAGAAAAATATTAAAATCTTAGCGAAACTTTGCGAAAAACTTTGCGCTCTTTGTGGTTAAAAAAACTTTGCGGTAAAAAACTCTTTGTGGTTAAATAATATATGAAAGCAACCTATCATAAATACATCCTCAATTTCAAACGCCCCTCAGGAACTTCCCGTGGTGTCATGACCGAGAAAGAAACCTGGTTTATTGTTTTGGAACAAGACGGCAAACAAGGAATAGGAGAGTGTGGAATTTTAAGAGGTTTAAGTGCTGATGACCGACCGGATTATGAAGAAAAGTTGCAATGGACCTGCGTTAATATTCATTTGGGAAAAGATGCACTTTGGGAAGCTTTAATAGAGTTTCCTTCGATACAGTTTGGAGTCGAGATGGCTTTTCAATCTTTAGATAGTGAAATACCCTTTTTACTCTTTTCTTCTGAGTTTACCGAAGGTGAAAAATCAATCGATATTAACGGTTTGATTTGGATGGGCGAAGCGGAATTTATGAAGCAGCAAATTGAAGAAAAATTAGCTCAGGGATTTCAATGTGTCAAACTGAAAATTGGCGCCATAGATTTCGAAAAAGAACTGGAATTATTGCGTTTCATTCGATCGTATTTTACATCAGAACAAGTTGAAATTAGGGTAGATGCTAATGGGGCTTTTGATTTAAATGAAGCTTTAATTAAATTAAATCAGTTGGCTGGTTTTGAGTTGCATAGTATTGAGCAGCCTATTCAAAAAAACAATACTGACAGGATGGCAGAGCTATGTGAAAACACTCCATTTCCAATTGCTTTAGATGAAGAGTTGATTGGTGTTTTTACATTGGCTGAAAAAGAAGAATTATTAGAAAAAATTAAACCACAATACATTATTTTAAAACCCAGTTTTGTAGGTGGTTTTAGAGGAACTAAGGAGTGGATTTCATTGGCTGAAAAACATAAAATAGGCTGGTGGATTACTTCGGCTTTAGAGTCAAATATTGGACTTAATGCAATTGCTCAATGGACTTATACTTTGCAAAATCCAATGCCACAAGGATTAGGAACCGGAGCCTTATATACCAATAATTTTGATTGTCCGCTTGATGTGGTTCAGGGACAACTATGGTACAAAAAAGAAAAAAGTTGGGAATTTAATTTTGAACAACTATAAACAAAACAATAGATAGAATTTTATAAGTTATACGCTGTTGTGTATTTGTCATTAGACAAAACAAAAGAACTTTGTACATGGTCAATATTGGGGATATTTGAAAGTCGGTAAAGAGCAAATTTTTGATAAGATTCCATATCTTCAACGACCACTTTTATTAAAAAATCATAAATAGGCACATTCAGAAGTAATCTATCTTTTGAATAAAAATTAAAGAAAATGACCGATTTTAGATATCCATTATCGGTCATTTTTGCTTTTTGAGATTTTTCAAGATATAGTTTCGGCTAAA